>NZ_CFHWOM010000009.1:0-106675 GCF_984391705.1 Vibrio sp.
GCTCCTCGTCGCGAAGAGCGTGCTGAAGCTAAGCCAGAAGCAGCTGCTGAGTAATTTCTCTTATGACCAATCGAATGGAGCTCTCTGGCACCATTGCCAAACCGCCCATTCGAAGTAAAAGCCCTAGTGGTATTGAACACTGTCGATTTTGGTTAGAGCATCGCTCAACGGTTATCGAAGCTGACTTACCGAGACAAGTTTATTGTCGTATGCCGGTAGTAGTGAGCGGGCAAAGGTCACAAGCATTAACTCAGAATTTAGTACAAGGCAGTAGCATTAAGGTAGGTGGCTTTGTTGCTTACCAGACCGGCCGAAATGGTGTGGGAAAATTAGTGCTTCATGCTGACAACATTACTCAAATTTAAGATCAGGAGATAGCCCATGGCTCGTTTCTTCCGTCGTCGTAAATTCTGCCGTTTCACTGCAGAAGGCGTACAAGAGATTGATTACAAAGACGTAGCAACTCTTAAAAACTACATCACTGAAGCTGGTAAAATCGTACCTAGCCGTATCACTGGTACAAGCGCTAAGTACCAACGTCAACTAGCTCGCGCGATCAAGCGTTCACGCTACCTAGCTCTACTACCGTACACTGACAAGCATCAGTAATCGGTTCGTTTTTAAAAAGAGGAATTAAACAATGCAAGTTATTCTACTTGATAAAATCGGCAAACTAGGTGCTCTAGGCGAAACTGTTAACGTTAAGTCTGGTTACGCTCGTAACTTCCTTATCCCTCAAGGTAAAGCAGTTATGGCTACTAAAGCTAACGTTGAAATGTTCGAAGCACGTCGTGCTGAACTAGAAGCGAAAGCAGCTGAGCAGCTAACTGCTGCAGAAGCACGCGCAGAGAAGATCAACGCTCTAGAAGCAGTTGTTCTAGCGTCTAAAGCTGGTGACGAAGGTAAACTATTCGGTTCTATCGGTACTCGCGACATCGCTGATGCAATCACTGCAGCTGGCGTTGAAGTTGTTAAGAGCGAAGTTCGTCTTCCTGAAGGCGCACTACGTAACACTGGTGAGTTCGAGATCAGCGTTCAACTTCACTCTGAAGTTTTCGCTACAGTTAACCTACAAGTTGTTGCTGCTGACTAATTCAGTATCAAGACGTATTTTAAAAGCACCTCTTAGAGGTGCTTTTTTTATATCTTGAGATTGAGGGCTAGAACGCAAACAAGAGATTGACTGAGAAAATACTGTCAGCTTTCTTTAGGCCATTAGGCACTCGGTCGTGAAACTGACGAGAGTGGGAGAGCTTCAGTGCGATATCTTCAGTGATGTTATTGGTGACACTGATATCGCTATCGGTGCGGGTATTGCTCTTACCTGAAACCAAGGTAAGTGAGGCATCAATACTTAGATTATCCAATGCTTGCCAACGAGTGGACACGTTACCACGAAAAATCGCCTCTTCAACGATCTCAGGAAAGATGATGTCGTCGTCATCTATCTCATCTAGGTTAGGCTCTTGATAGCGAAAACCTGGGCCTACTTCCATCTCTAGCACCCAACGCTCTGTGTTAGAGAATTGATAACCTAAACCACCAGAAAGCGTATAGTCTCGAAAGTAGGCGCTATAGAGAGAATCGACGCCCTTAAAGCTACCGTATAGGTAAGTCTTTGCGCCGAGCTTATAGTCACTTTGCACCGTGTAGGTTGATTGGCGTTTGTCCTCTTCGCCATCTTTGTACAGTAAGTAGTATTTCCATTCACCACTGCTCCGGTGACGCCCGGCGGTGTAATCGGCTCCCAGTCGAGCATTCATAGAGCGCGAGTCTGAATTACCAGTGTGGGCCTGGTAGCCAAATTCAACTTCCGTATTCCATGGTGAAGGTACATCAATATCTACGCGTCCCTGATCCTCTTCTGCTGCGTAGCAGTGTGCCGAACCTAGTAGGCTTAAGGCAAGTAACCAATGCTTAGACACTAATGACCTCATTTTGAGTGGAATGAATAGCGGATATTAAATGCAATTTGGTGGGGATGGGTCAATGCACGGTTAATTATCGATTAGACGCCGATAAACTCCTCTTGGCTACAGACAATAATCTCTATCTCGTTATAATGAGCGATCTAGAGAAAGTTGTAGAGCAATATCATGGCTGACCCGAGAACAGACAATCGAAACAAAAAATTCAGTGATGCACAGGTTGATGCAATCAAGGTTCCACCTCACTCATTGGAAGCCGAGCAATCCGTTATAGGTGGCTTGCTGTTGGATAATGAGCGTTGGGATACCGTCGCAGAACGTGTGGTTGCCAAGGATTTTTACAGTCGACCTCACCGCCTGATATTTGAAGCCGTAAAATCAATCCTCGAAGAGAGCAAACCTCTCGACTTGATTACGTTGTCAGAATTCTTAGAACTTCGAGAGCAACTTGATGATGTTGGCGGTTTTGCTTATCTCGCTGATCTGGTTAAGAACACCCCAAGTGCGGCAAACATTAACGCTTATGCTGATATCGTCGCAGAGCGTGCATTGGTTCGTGACCTAATTGGTGTCGCTAATGATATCGCTGATGCGGGTTATGACCCACAAGGCCGTTCTTCTGAAGACCTGCTTGATTTAGCGGAAAGTAAAGTTTTTGCGATTGCTGAGTCGCGTACTAACGAAAATGAAGGTCCGCAAAACGTCGATAACATTCTTGAAAAGACGTTAGAGCGGATCGAACTCCTGTATAAAACACCGCAAGATGGTGTAACAGGTGTTGATACAGGTTTTACTGATCTTAACAAGAAAACCGCGGGTCTACAGGGATCTGATCTCGTGATTGTCGCGGCACGTCCATCGATGGGTAAAACTACGTTTGCGATGAACTTGTGTGAAAACGCTGCTATGTCGCAAGATAAGCCTGTACTTATCTTCTCGTTAGAAATGCCATCTGAACAAATCATGATGCGTATGCTCGCGTCGCTTTCACGTGTTGATCAAACCAAAATTCGTACCGGC
The DNA here is from genome assembly GCF_984391705.1 of Vibrio sp. Classification (NCBI taxonomy): domain Bacteria; kingdom Pseudomonadati; phylum Pseudomonadota; class Gammaproteobacteria; order Vibrionales; family Vibrionaceae; genus Vibrio; species Vibrio sp. Next base: position 2,949 of record NZ_CFHWOM010000009.1, read on the forward strand.
CAGCTTGACGATGAGGATTGGGCTCGTATTTCTTCGACCATGGGGATTCTCATGCAGAAGAAGAATATGTATATCGACGATAGCTCTGGTCTAACACCTACCGAAGTCCGCTCACGTGCTCGTCGTATTGCTAGAGAGCATGGTGGTCTGTCTATGATCATGGTCGACTACCTCCAGCTAATGCGTGTACCTGCACTTTCAGACAACCGTACATTAGAGATCGCTGAGATTTCACGATCTCTGAAAGCTTTAGCTAAGGAACTTAACGTCCCTGTGGTAGCGCTATCTCAGCTTAACCGTTCCCTAGAGCAACGTGCTGACAAACGTCCTGTGAACTCGGATCTACGTGAATCGGGCTCTATTGAGCAAGATGCCGACTTAATCATGTTTATCTACCGTGATGAAGTATACAACCCAGATAGTTCAATGAAAGGCACCGCAGAAATCATTCTTGGTAAACAGCGTAATGGTCCTATCGGCTCGGTTCGTTTGACCTTCCAGGGACAATGGTCTCGCTTTGACAACTATGCAGGACCTGCATTTGACATGGATGATGAATAAAGCCATGAGTTACATGAAAGCGGCGACCGCTTATATCGATCTCAATGCACTACAGCACAACCTAGAACAGATTAAACAGCAAGCACCGCACAGCAAAGTGATGGCGGTGGTGAAGGCAAATAGCTATGGCCATGGATTACGCCATATTGCGAAAAACGCCAAAGGGGCTGATGCGTTTGGTGTGGCTCGTATCGAAGAGGCATTACAGTTACGTGCCTGTGGTGTGGTCAAACCGATACTATTGCTTGAGGGTTTTTACTCTCAAGGTGATCTACCTGTTTTAGTGACCAACAACATTCAGACGGTAGTCCACTGTGAAGAGCAGTTGGAGGCACTGGAACAAGCTGAATTAGAAACACCGGTTGTTGTGTGGTTAAAAATAGATAGCGGTATGCATCGTTTAGGCGTGCGTCCAGAGCAATATGACGATTTTGTGTCAAGCCTTAAGGCATGCAGCAACGTTGCTAAGCCGTTACGTTACATGAGCCACTTCGGGTGCGCAGATGAATTAGAGAAAAACACGACCCATGAGCAGACGCAATTATTCCTAAAGCTAACAGAAGGTTGCGAAGGTGAACGTTCTTTAGCGGCGTCCGCTGGATTACTTGCTTGGCCAGACAGTCAGCTAGAGTGGGTTCGCCCTGGGATCATCATGTATGGCGTGTCTCCATTTAATGATAAGACCGCTCAGGATTTAGGTTATCAGCCAGTGATGACGTTGAAGTCACATTTAATTGCTGTTCGTGATGTGAAAGCAGGTGAAAGTGTTGGTTATGGCGGAACTTGGACCAGCGAGCGTGATACCAAGGTTGGAGTCATTGCGATTGGCTATGGTGATGGATATCCACGTACCGCCCCTAACGGTACGCCTGTTTTGGTCAATGATCGTAAAGCGCCAATTGCTGGGCGAGTGTCGATGGATATGCTCACGGTTGACTTAGGGCCAGATGCGACCGATAAGGTTGGCGATGAAGCGATTTTGTGGGGCAAGCAGCTCCCAGCAGAAGAGGTCGCAAGTCATATCGGAACGATTGCTTATGAACTGGTCACTAAGCTGACATCACGTGTCGATATGGAATATTCCAAATAAAATGAATCGAAACAAAATCAAATCAGTGCTGGCCTTATGTGCCAGCATTTTTGTCTCTACGCCAACCGCCTGTGCTGAAAAAGACTCGGCCTTTTTACCTTTCTATTTTAGTACTGAAACTTTAGGCAACACTTTTGGTATCGCCGGTGTTGCGAAAGGAGTGGGGCAGCCTCAAGCAGCCTTATTTGGTATGGCCATGTATTCTGATAAGCAGAGTTATGTTGGCTTTTTATCGGCGTTTAACTTTGCCATTGATGAACATTGGCTGTTTAGCACCCAAATGTACCAAGCCCAGTTTAACGACAGTCCTTACTATATCGGAGAACAGGGGAACAATGATTCGTTAAATGACGACAAAACCGTGACCAATGGCTTTGAGCAAAACTTCCAACTTGAGTTTAAGTACCTCTTGCCGTGGGGAAGTATAGAGCAGTATGGTTTGCTTGGTGCATTTAAGCCCAATCGGGAAGTAGACTTTGCCTTGCCGCTGTATTCTGGAGTGAGTTCATTGCTCTTCACGCCTTTTTATTCTTCACGAGATCTGGATGTAGGAATCGACGTTGAGAAGTCGAGTGGGCTTCGCATAAGTTTGGATTGGGATAATCGAGATAATAGCCGCAATCCGACAAGAGGCTCTCATACGGCACTAGATATCACTATTGGCTCTGACAGTTGGCAAAGTGGAGACGTATGGACGAAATGGGAACTTCAAAACAGCCATTATTACGCTCTGGGGCCTTGGGGAGATATGTTTGATCAGCAGGTTATTGCTTTTGACTTTTTTACGGCAGATACCCCGAGTTGGAATGAAGCTTTACCTCCAGAACAAGATCAGGTTCGCCTTGGTGGCTTGTATCGATTGAGAAGCTACACGGGCGGTCGCTTCCATGGTCGATCAGCCGTGCATTATGCTGCTGAATATCGAGTGATCCCAGATTGGCAACCTTTGGATGATATTCCGGTGATCAATTACTATGACTTACCCTGGTGGCAATGGGTGGTGTTTGCTGAAGTAGGCAGAGTTGCAGAAGAATATGATGTGCGTACTTTGCACAGTGATATGAAATGGACCCTTGGTGGAGCGGTGCGATTTCAAGTTGAAGGTATCGTAGTTCGCACTGAAATCGCGACAGGAGGAGATGAGAGTCTGTTTCGAGTGATGATCAACCAGCCTTTTTGAGCACTGAGACGAATCCTCAGTGCTTAATTGATCATGCTTCGCCTTGTAGCGTAGCGATAACCCGGCGGCTCCCGCCATAATCACGATGTTCACCTAGATAGATTCCTTGCCAAGTGCCTAAAGCAAGTCGTCCATTGCTGATTGGAATGGTCACACTACAGCCAATCGTTGAGGCTTTGATATGGGCTGGCATGTCATCATCCCCTTCATAAGTGTGTTGGTAATAAGGCGCGCGCTCTGGCACAAACTTATTAAAGTGTTTTTCCATATCATGTCTTACTGTTGGGTCTGCATTTTCATTGATCGTAAGGCTGGCTGAGGTATGTTGGATAAACAGCTGTAATAATCCGACAGAATAATCTGCAATTTGTGGTAATTGTTGTTCAATTTCATCGGTAATCAAATGAAAGCCACGTTGGCGAGCGTTTAAATGGATGACTTTTTGTTGCCACATAAGATGCCTATAATCGAGAATTCGTTAACCAAACGTTAAGCTTAACCTAGCTTGGTGGTAAACTCATAAAGCTGGTATTGGATTTGTTCAAATTTGAATCAGGGAACGTGACCTAACTCAATGTGGGTGAGAATTGCCTGAGTCATAATGCTGGCCTGAAAAAAAATTACAAAGTCTTGTTTTGTGGCAATTTGCCCTAACATACCTAATATTATTGTTTTGCTTAATCGGGGATTCCTCAGTTTTCGCTAGACTGTATGGAATAAAACCTACTGAACATCGGGATAGTAACCATGTTGAAAAATATCAATCCAACGCAAACACAAGCTTGGAAAGCGCTAACGGCGCACTTCGAATCTGCACAAGATATGGATCTAAAAGCGCTATTTGCTCAAGATTCTGCTCGTTTTGACAACTTCTCTGCACTCTTCGGCGCAGACATTCTTGTTGATTACTCTAAGAACCTGATCAACCAAGAGACTCTGAAGCACCTATTCGCTCTAGCAAACGAAACTGAGCTTAAAGCAGCAATCGAAGCGATGTTCAGTGGTGAAGCGATCAACAAAACAGAAGATCGCGCCGTTCTTCACACTGCACTTCGTAACCGCAGCAACAAGCCAGTGATGGTTGATGGCGAAGACGTAATGCCAGCGGTTAACGCAGTACTTGAGAAAATGAAATCGTTCACTGACCGTGTGATTGGCGGTGAGTGGAAGGGCTACACTGGTAAAGCGATCACTGACATTGTAAACATCGGTATCGGTGGTTCTGACCTAGGTCCTTACATGGTGACTGAAGCACTAGCACCATACAAAAACCACTTAAACCTACACTTCGTTTCTAACGTTGATGGCACACACATCGTTGAAACACTGAAGAAAGTAAACCCAGAAACAACACTATTCCTTGTTGCATCTAAGACGTTTACCACTCAAGAAACCATGACGAACGCACACAGCGCACGTGATTGGTTCCTAGCTTCTGCCGGAGATGAAGCACACGTAGCGAAGCACTTTGCAGCGCTTTCTACTAATGCTCCAGCGGTATCTGAATTTGGTATCGATACAGACAACATGTTTGAGTTCTGGGATTGGGTTGGTGGACGTTACTCACTATGGTCAGCAATCGGTCTTTCAATCGCTCTGGCAGTAGGTTACGACAACTTTATTGAGCTACTAGACGGTGCACACGAAATGGATAACCACTTCGCGTCTACTGAGCTAGAAAGCAATATCCCAGTGATCCTTGCGCTTATCGGCCTATGGTACAACAACTTCCATGGCGCTGAGTCTGAAGCAATTCTTCCTTACGATCAGTACATGCACCGTTTTGCTGCTTACTTCCAGCAAGGTAACATGGAATCGAACGGTAAATACGTTGACCGTGACGGTAATGCAGTAACTTACCAAACTGGCCCAATCATTTGGGGTGAGCCAGGTACTAACGGCCAGCACGCGTTCTACCAGCTGATTCACCAAGGTACTAAGCTGATTCCATGTGACTTTATTGCTCCAGCAGTAAGCCACAACCCAGCAGGCGATCATCACCAGAAGCTAATGTCTAACTTCTTTGCTCAAACAGAAGCTTTAGCCTTTGGTAAAGATGAAGCGACAGTGAAAGCGGAATTTGCTAAAGCAGGTAAGAGCGTAGAAGAAGCGGAGACACTAGCACCGTTCAAGGTATTTGAAGGTAACCGCCCAACGAACTCAATCCTAGTTAAGCAAATCACGCCACGCACTCTAGGTAACCTAATCGCAATGTATGAACACAAGATCTTCGTACAAGGTGTGATTTGGAACATCTTCAGCTTTGACCAGTGGGGTGTTGAGCTAGGTAAACAACTGGCTAACCAAATCCTACCTGAACTTGCGGATGAGTCTGAAATCAGCTCTCACGATAGCTCAACTAACGGTTTGATTAACGCGTTTAAGGCATTCAAAGCCTAGTAGATTCTATTTATGAAGTACTAAAAACGCCAACCTTTCGGTTGGCGTTTTTTATTTCTGCAATGAAGTTGTTTTCGCCAGTTAAACCTTGGTGTCGATGGTAGATGTTGCCTCAGTACTGGCTGTGAACTTCTGGCTTAATAGCGCGACCATTTGGTCGTAATATTGCATGTTGGGTTTATTGCCGAGTAGCTTACATAGCTCGTTACCTGTTGGGCTAAAACGGTAATAGAGCAGTCTTACTCCTTTACTATGCGCTTGTAGTGAAAGCTGTTTACCTTGGTAAAGCAAAGGTAGAGGAGAATCCAATTCGATCTCGCCTGATTCCAGTTCGGTACCATGCATCAAACCCAGTTCAAACAGGACCAATAAGCTAGAGTAGGGTAATTGGTAGTTGCCGACGTTAATGTTGTTGGTGGTATTACGTTTACCAAAGCTGAAAATACCACCTTGTGCTCGATAACCTACGAGAAGTTTACGGCTATTGTCGCCACCAAAACTACATGCCAGGGATGAAGCTCTTTGGAGGATTTGAGCCTCCTTAGGTGTCATATCTTGCAGCACTTTGAGCGCTTTCATCGACGTTGAACCAGGGTTAGTGACTTCGCGTTTGAGGACTTGAGCCCACAAGCGCTGCATTGCGCTGTTATGAACTTCTTGGGCCATATCGAAAAATCGGTAAAGCCAATCTTGGTCGGGATCGCCTGCTGTTTCGTCTTTGCACGATACATGAGCCAATTTAAGTATTTGTTCAAGGTTTTTTTGGCGCAGTTCTTTACGTTTTCTTTCGCGAACTAAGGCACGTTCTAAAGTATTTTTTTCTGGCGTTTCACTTTGAAGTAGGGCGTCTAGGCCATAGGACTCTGCGATGTTAAGGATACGACTAGCACTGTCTTTGATGTAGTTCGATTTCTTTTCGTGCCGATGATGTTGAGTAGGCTCGTGGTCTAGGACGACGGGTTTATTGCTCTCAGACATGGGATTTCCTTAGCCATCATAAAGTTATCTATAAATGTACCTCGGAAAAGAATGAGCTGCCACAGAAAGTGTGTGAGGCGGGTGTCAAAAATAGTTCTATGACATATGCTAACAAATTGTTAAAATAACATTGTTAACAATTGAGAGGGCTTATGAAGTATTTCAATGAGAATAAACTGAAAAAGCACCTGTCAATCGCCTTGCTACTATTGATTTACCTAGGTGTTCTAGGTTATCTGTCTAGATATCTTTCTTAATATGGGCGATTAACAGGTTGCGTACTTGTTAATTTTGCTTAGTAGTCGTCGTACTCTTCGATGGCAGTTCCTTCGATCACATAGCCTGTTTCCGCTAACTCGTGACTTACCGTCTCTGTCTTTAGTGTACCCACTAAGTAAATAACGTCCCACAGCTGTTGTACTGGTGCCCCTTTCGGGAATCTTACGTAGATGATCTGATTTGGTGGTGGTGGTGGTACGTGAATACATGCTCCAAAATACGGTACAAGTAAGAATTCGGTAACCATGTTCTCATCCCCTTCAAGTGGGATGACAAATCCAGGAATCTTAACTTTACTGCCATCTAGCTCTTTACGCACGCTTCCTACCTTAGGTTGTGCCATAGTGCCTCCAGAATGGTCGGTAGCAGGCATTCCATAGCTATCAAATTGATTTCTCTCGTTTAGTGGAATGAGATCAATCCAATCTAACGTCAGAATTTCTTCTTGGTTGGCGAAGCTTGGCAAACTAAAGCTGAGCATTGCCAAAACCATTAATACTACTTTCTTCATGATTTACACTCGTATTGTCATACCGTCGCTGAGAGATTGTCGATAAGCTCTTAGCGCAGGGATAAAACCGATGACTGTGCCAGCACCTTGAACCATGGCAAGAAGTCCTAGCTCATATTGTGACAAGGTCATCAATGAAAGGTTGATACCGTATGTTTGTTGAATAATTGGCGACGCGACGGCCAACAACGCGTATAACCCAACAGTTCCTATGATGATGCCGATAAAGGTTAATGCACTGGCTTCTAGTATGAGTAATGCAAAGACATGTCTTGGTCTGGCCCCCATTGCACGCAGAATTGCCATTTCTCGGCGCCGTTCTTGTAAGCTAGTAAGAAGGCTCGAGAGCATTCCTAGTAAACCAGCAATGACGACAAATACAGACACAGCCATAAGTGCTTGTTCGGCGACAGACATCATGCCCCACAGCTCGTGAAGTGCAATACCCGGCAAGATAGCGCTTAGTGGCTCTTGATTATAGGTGTTGATTTGACGTTGTAGCGCGAAGGTCTGAATCTTGGATTTTAAGCCAAGCAGCATAGCGGTGATCTGCTTTGGTTGGAAATCCATAGCCGATAGCTGCTTTGCAGTTGGATTGTTACCGAGATTGGCTCCGCTCTCCCATCCTACGTGGATCGCTTCTATAGCTTCCAAAGAGACATGAACCGTTTTATCCACTGGAGTACCAGTTGGAGCGAGAATCCCGACCACTTTAAAAGGTAAGTTGTCGTGGCGGCTGAAGCCTACATCGCTGATACCATGTGCAATAATTATTTCTGTCCCTATGCTATAGCCTAGCTTTTGCGCGACATCTGCACCGATTACGGTTTCGAACAAGCGATTGAATTCACGTCCTTCTTTAAACGCTAAGTTTTGTTTTTTACCATAGCGATAATGCTCAAAATAACTGTGATTGGTTCCCATAACTCGGAACCCTTTGTGAGAGTCACCGAGTGAGATAGGGATTGCCCAATTTACTGATCGATGCTGGCTAAACTCTTGGTAGCTTTTCCAATCAATATTATTCGTTGCGTTGCCAATTCGAAATACAGAGTAAAGCAGCAGGTTCACTTGGCCGGAACGTCCACCCACAATTAAGTCGGTACCTGAGATGGTATTGGCAAAGCTGCTTTTTGCCTCTGTTCGAATCCGCTCTACACCTAATAGTAGAATGACAGATATTGCCACTGTTAATACGGTGAGGATGGCGGTGACTTTACGGTTGCGAGCACTCTTCCATGCTAATGAGAGGGTTGGACTCATGCCTTACCTCCTGATTGGTTTAATTCACGAAGATCTAAACTGCGATCAAACAGTGGCTCTAGAGTTGGATCGTGGCTAACAAATAGCAAAGTAGAGTTTGCTTGATTTACCTGATCCAGTAACAGCTCGATAAAAGCAGTACGATTATCGTAATCAAGTGATGAGGTGGGCTCATCGGCAATAATAATCTCAGGGTTACCAATCAATGCTCTGGCGGCTGCGACGCGTTGCTGCTGGCCAATGCTCAGCTCAACGACTGGTTTGTTACGTAGTGACTGATCGAGATGGAGCTTATCAAGCAGTTGTTCGGCATTGTGCTGCAAGTCTCCTGTGACCTGCATTTTTCTCTGTTTCGAAAACTGGCAAGGCAGTGTGACATTTTCAATTACGCTGAGGTAAGGCAATAGATTGAATTGCTGGAAAATATAACCGATATGATCGGCTCTAAATTTATCTCTCAGGCTACCAGATAGCTTTGCTAAATCGTTACCGAGCACTTCAATACTGCCTTGGTTGGTGGTGTTGATACCAGTAAGAAGGCTAAGCAGAGTTGATTTTCCACATCCGCTCGGCCCTTTAATAAAGAGATGCTCACCTTGCTTTATTTCTAGATTGGGAATATCAAGAGTTGGAGAGTCATTCCCAGGCCAAGTGTAGCGCACATGTTCCAGCTTAATGATGGCTGGATCTATTATTGTATCCATCATGCTTTCCAAATACGGCGTCAGTGGCTTGGCAAAGGCCAAGCCACTGAAAAGATTATAGTGAGATCACTGTACGGTTCGGTTGCAGGCGAAGTGCGTCTTGTTTGCTGTCGGTCAGCACATTGACTTTTAATGCCTCAGTCGTTGGGAACTGTTTGAACCAAGAAGTATCGATGGTTTCGAGCTTAGCGATGTCATCACAGTGGTAGTGATATTCGATAGTGAATTCACCGTGCCCTGAATGCGCATCATGGTCGTGATCATGATGGTCATCATGCTTATGCTCGTCGTGGTCATGATCATGATGGTCATCATGCTTGTGCTCGTCGTGGTCATGATCATGATGGTCATCGTGCTTATGCTCGTCGTGGTCATGATCATGATGGTCATCATGCTTGTGCTCGTCGTGGCCATGATCATGATGGTCATCATGTTTGTGCTCGTCGTGGTCATGATCATGATGGTCATCATGTTTGTGCTCATCATGACCATGGTCGTGATGTTCGTCATTACCTAGGGTGTGAGATACTGAAACGTGCTCTAAGTGACAGCCTGCGGCTTGGCTAAGAGAGAAGATAACGTTAGCTTGGTTTAATACACTAATCGCGTCTGCCAAGGTCTTTTTCTGGGCGTCATTTTGTGGAGCATGCTCAAACCCTACAACATCAGCACCTGGAGCGGTAATTTCCATCAGAAGTTCTTTACCATCTTGGGCAATATTAAGTTCTACTTCTCCGTGAACGTGCGCATCGTGTTGGCGAAATCCTTCCTCAGCGATTGCTGCATGGCTAACAGTCAAGGCGATGAGTGCTGCGAGTGGTGATAATTTGTACATTTTCAATCCTAAGTATAGTTGCGCCTATTCCAGCATTATTGGGGTCTGGACTTTGGCATTATGATAAATATGGCTCTTTTGGGAGAGCGGGATAACTAAACGTTAAGTTGAAGCGGTGGTGAACGTGCTCGATAGACGAAGGCCGATGGCGCTTGATATTGGTAGCTTTGTTGTGATTCGAAACGATCTGGGAGTGAATGATCATCAGCATTGGGAGTTGCACTGATTATTGCATGGTGGGCTGCTGAAAATAACTCGCAATGATGCTCTTGGTGATGAGAAGGAATTAGGTCATATTGATGCTGGATAAATGCGAAATTCATCCACAGCAGCAACGTAACGCTAAGTAGCGCCAATGTTGAGCGAGAGAATGAAAAACGGCGATTTATATGCACTACTTAAGACCGAGCAAAAAAAGGAACTGTTATACTATAACAGTTCCTTTTCTAACGCTAAATTCAATTTGTGATTAGATGTTATCTTTAATTAATCCAAGCACTTTCTGAACATCTGAATCACTCAGCGATCCTTCTTTTACAAACAGTACCTTACCTTGTTTATCTTGCACTATGATTGCTGAAGACTCTTCGGCTAGCTGCCATGTTTTGGCTACGTTACCGTCTTCATCTAAAACCATAGAAGACCAAGGGAACTCTTTTTTACTGTCTTCCGCTGATGACTTCACGAATGAGCCAGTCCCCCAAATCGCATCGTCTTGGTTGATAATGGACGTGGTTTGATAGCTCTCTGATGGAAATTTTGCTGCAGTAATCGCAGCCATTAGAGGCGCGTTCATTTCTTTCGAACTGCTTCGCCCGGCAATGGCTTGGATCACTCGAACTTTGCCAATCAGATCTTGGCTTGTCCACTGTTGATAGGTTGTGTCGTCACCTTGGATCATAATTTCACCATGGCTTTGAACTTTTACTGCAGGGACGGCTTGGCCTACAGTGATGTTATGTGCCATAGCAAGCATTGGAGAGCATGCGATCGCAAGAGCAAGTAGAGTTTTGTTTTTCATTGTTATCTTCCTTTTGGTAAGCCGAAAAAGTATATACCGAAAAAAGGAAAAGTGTGGATGTGAACGTCGATGAAGTGAAATAGTCCAAATTTTTAACAAAATGATATACATTAAAAACCAGTTGTATATAATGCCGTACAAGTTCTAAGGAATAGAGCTTAAACGCTGAATAAGCCGTTTCACAAAAGGATATTGGAGTCGTTATGCTGCGTGAATTTACCTGTTATCGTCCACAGCAAGTGGCACGATTTGTTAAGACCTTGTTTAAAGGGCAATTTGTTATCTCAGGCATTGGTGAGTTTTCATTCGATCACGGTAAAGTACTGTTGCCGGATGTGAAAGATCAGCAGAAATTAACGATGTTTAAAGAGATCAATCAAGCGATACTTGCACTCCCAGTTTAAAAAAAGCCGCCCTTCGATTTGGCGGCTTTTTTACGTCTGAACGTTACTTCTCTGGAGGGAAACATACCCCTGTACCACCAAGGCCACAATAACCATTGGGATTTTTCGCTAGATATTGTTGGTGATAGTTTTCAGCGTAGTAGTAGTGACCCGCTGGAAGGATTTCGGTGGTGATCGCCGCGTGTTTTTCCCCCAGTAGCTGTTGATATTGCTGCTTAGAGAGCAAAGCCGATTGGTATTGCTCATCGTTGTAAACATATATCGCGGAACGATACTGAGTGCCAAGATCGTTGCCTTGGCGCATTCCTTGGGTTGGATCATGCCTTTCCCAAAACTTCTCTAGTAAGGTTTGCAGTGATATTACTTTCGGATCAAATACGACTCGAACGACTTCGGTATGTCCGGTTTGCCCACTACAAACTTCTTCATAAGTTGGATTTTTGGTGTAGCCTCCGGCGTAACCGACAGAGGTATTGACGACCCCATCAAGCTGCCAAAACAGGCGTTCCGCCCCCCAAAAACAGCCCATGCCGAGAACAATTTTTTCGTAACCTTGTTCTGGTTCCGCGGTCATACTGCTTTGATTGACGAAATGAATGTCATCAAGAGGCAATGGAATATCGCGACCTGGCAGCGCGGCTTGGGCAGATATCATGTTTTGTTTGTCGTGCATCGTTAATTCCTTGTCGATTAAATTTGTTATACAGACCGACCAATTGACTGTTTTCATACAGACTTATCATTTTTCAGGCGGTATTATTCCTTTACCTGATATAGAAAGATAATTAAGCATGTTACGCAAACCTTTACCAGTTCTGATTGCACTTCTTCTCTCTCCCACTCTGGCTTTGGCTAAGGATGTGGATCTTACGATTGAGGGACTAAAGGGATCGGTACAAGATAATGTGGATGCCTATTTATCTTCCATTCCTGAGCAGGATTACGATACCAGTTTGCGCTTTCAGGCTCGCGTACAACGTAATATTACAGAAGCGCTTAGTGCGGTCGGTTATTACCATCCTACCTTTAAATTTGAAGTTTCAGACAGCGGCGATGAGTTGATTGTAACGGTTGACCGAGGTCATTCGATTCGGCTGACCGAAGTGGATATTCAAATCTCAGGTGAGGCAAAGGATGACCCGGACTTTATCGCTTTGATTGAGAACAGCGGTTTAAAGAAAGGAGTGAGAGTTAATCACAGCCTTTACGATGGATTGAAGTCTAAAATCCGCAATTTGGCTTTGCAGAAAGGCTATTTTGAAGGTGACTACACGCTTAGTCGTTTAGAAGTCGCCCCAAGTGTCCGTAAAGCCTTTGTTCGCCTTCACTTTGATAGTGGGATCCGCTACCACTTTGGCTCCAGTACCGTTACTGGTAGCCAAATTAAGCTGGATCGTGTGATGTCGCTTGCTCCTTACGAAGAGGGAGACGCTTACCTAGTTTCTAAAGTGGGTGAGTACAACCAGAATCTGTCCAATACCGATTGGTTTTCATCTGTGTTTGTTGAGCCAGACCTCAGTAAGTTAGGTGAAGGCCGCGAGTTACCAATGAAGATCTCTCTTGCACCTCAAGCGCGTAATAAATTAGAAACGGGTCTTGGCTATTCGACTGATGTGGGCGTTCGAGGTTCATTAAAGTGGAAAAAGCCCTGGGTAAATGATCGTGGCCACAGCTTTGACAGTAGCATCTCGTTATCCGCGCCAGAGCAGACCATTACGGCGGGTTATCGAATCCCTCTAGAAGATGTCTTGAATGACTATTATCGCATTCAATATGGAATGAAAAACCTTGATAGTCGCGATACGAAAAGTCTGGAGTCCAACCTTGCGGTAGAGCGTCACTGGATACTCGATAACGGATGGCACCGGACGGTATTTGTGCGTTACTTGCTAGAAAACTATGAGCAAGGTTTGCAAGATGATAACGCGCAGTTTGTTTTACCGGGTATTTCATTTTCTCGCAGCAGAATCCGTGGCGGAGCCATGCCAATGTGGGGAGACCGGCAAAGTTTCACTCTAGAGTATGGTGATCCGAGTGTCTTTTCTGAAACAAGAGTGGCTCGATTCCAAGGTGGTATGACCTGGGTTCGCAGCGCTGGTGACAATCATCGTGGTCTTTTCCGAGTAGATGGCGGCGCTAACGTCGTTGAAGAGTTTGAGAAGCTTTCACCGTCACTTCGGTTCTTTGCTGGTGGTGACAACAACTTACGTGGTTATGGTTTCGAGTCGATCTCACCAAAAGATGAAAGTAATGCACTGACTGGTGCTAAATATATGGTAACGACGTCGCTAGAATACCAATACCGTCTCTATGGTGACTGGTGGGGTGCCTTGTTCTATGACTATGGTGATGCATTTAATGAGTCACCAGAGTTTAAGCGAGGTACTGGTTTTGGTGTTCGCTGGGCGTCACCTGTCGGACCGATTCGATTAGATTTTGCATGGGGTCTTGATGAAGACGACCCTGATAAACGATTTAAAGTGCATTTTACCTTGGGGCCTGAACTATGACCAAAGTGGTATTAAAGTGGTCGAAATGGCTTTCATTTTCTCTACTAGGACTGTTGCTCACGCTAATCTTAGGCGTGAGTTTTTTGCTATTTACTCATCCAGGCTTAGGAACCATTTTATGGGCGGCCGAAAAATTTGTTCCCCAGCTAAAGGTTGAGTCTTATCAAGGCGCGCTGTTCCCTCGCTTTACACTTAATCAAGTTCAATTTAATGATTCTGATTTGGGTATTGAAAGTGAAGTTCGCTCTGCGACATTGGCCATAAACCCTCTTTGCTTCACTGAACCGGGCGTATGTGTGGACGAGCTAGCCATTGATGGTCTGAGATTTTCGATGCCAGAGAGTGCGCCTTCCTCTGAGCCAGAAGCAGAATCATCAGGTAGTGGTAACATTTCCACTCCAGTGCCTATTCGCGTTTCTCGTATCGCACTCGACGATATCGACTTGAATGTATTAGGAAACAAAGTCGATTGGCAGTCATTTACCACGGGCTTTGTTTTTCAAGGCAATCACTTGAGATTAAGCAAAACGGCATTGCAAAAGATGACTTTGGAACTGGCAAGCGTTGAAGAAGCGCCAGTGACACCACCGCCAGTGACAACAGAACCAACAACCATTGAACTGCCTGATATTGAGCTTCCTCTGCAAATGGAAGTCGTGCGTATTGATGTCACTGACTTTGAGCTTAAACAGGATACGCCGGTTATCGTGAACCATTTAGGGTTAGAAGCGAAAGCTTCTGGTTCACAGGTGACAGTTTCAACGTTAGAACTCGATATGCCAGAGGTGGAGGCAAAACTCGACACTCAAATTACGCTAAATAATGGCTACCCATTAAGCTTGAACCTTCAAGCGACGGTAAAGGAAGAGACAGCGAAAGGGCAAGCGCTCTCTTTGTCGGCGACTGGGAGTGTTGCGCAGCTCGCTTTGGATGCTTCGTTAAGTGGCTTAGCACAAGCGGAACTGCAAGCTAAATTGCATCCGCTTGACCCTGATTTACCGTTTGATATTGCACTCCAAAAGGGCAAAGTTCAATGGCCTCTGCATGGCAAAGGTGATTACTTTGTTGATATCGAAGAACTAGAATCTCAAGGCTCGTTAAAAGGGTATGACGTAAAGTTAGCGACGGTCATTAAGGGGAAAGAGCTGCCCGATCTTGATCTGGAGGTTAACGGCAAAGGCACACTGGAACAAATCAACCTGAGCTCTATGACTCTGAATACTCTTGGTGGATCAGTGTCTGGTGATGTAATGGCTAACTGGCAGAAGCCAATTAACTGGGCTGCAAATCTTTCGTTGACTCATATTCAACCTGGCCTCCAGTGGCCTGATGCGGAAGGGGATATCAGTGGCGTTCTGTCTACCACGGGCTCTTTGACGCAAGCTGGTGGCTGGCAAGTGTCGGTGAGTAAACTCGATATCGATGGTGTACTACGTGAATATCCTCTGAACGTTGAAGGTAGGCTAACTGCGTCAGACCTTCAGGGTAAAAGCGATTTTCATGTGGATACTCCGGGGTTGGTGCTTTCTCATGGTCCCAATAACGTCAATGCCAAAGGATCTTTGAATAAAAACTGGAATATGGATCTGTCACTCGATTTGCCTGAGCTCGCCAAGTCCGTTCCAGATTTAGCGGGGAAAGCTATTGGTGATGTTCGATTACGTGGCCCGCTAAAAGAGCCAAAGGTCTCTCTCGCGTTAGATATTGATTCTGTTGATTGGCAGCAGCAGGCTCAAGTACAACACGTTACCCTGAAAGGGGATGTATCACCGCTTCCAGCACCTAGTGGTGACTTAAAATTGGTGGTGAAAGAGGCAAGCTATCAAGATTATATCGTTGATGATGTAGAGTTGGCGTTCAGCGGTACTCAGAAAGCGCATCAATTAACGTTGGATGTTACGTCTAATGTTGCGTCGACTAGTCTAGCGTTGTCTGGCTCATTGATTGAGAAGCCCGATATCTTATGGAATGGCGCAATAGAGCGTATGACTCTCTCTTCTCAGCAAGGGGAATGGACGTTAGCTGAGTCGACATCATTAGGTTTTGCTGCTGCGACTGAGCGAGTATCGGTTGCTGCGCACTGCTGGCTGCAGGCTGACTCTTCCATTTGTTTGAATGAAAATATTGAAGTCGGAAAAAGTGGTGAAGCGAGCTTGAGTATCAAGCAGTTTGATTTTGAGCAGATCAAAGCGTTTGTCCCTCAAGAAACTGAGCTTAAGGGGGAAGTAAATGCAGACCTCTGGGCCAAATGGAGTGAAGAGGGCTCACCTGAACTGAAGGCGACGATTAGCTTGCCAAAAGGTGACGTTACACAAAAACTGGATACGCCGTTGAACGTTGGTTGGGAGGCGATTGAGCTCAATGCGAATCTAAAACAAGATCGCTTAGATGCTGACTGGTTAATTGATATTCGTGACAACGGTGATATTTCCGGTCGAGCAACCATTCCAAATGTTGCCGTTGAAGATAAACAAATTGAGGGCAAGCTGAATCTTTCTACTTTCAACTTGGACTTCCTGTCCCCTTTGTTAGGTCAGTACAGCCAACTTAAATCTAATATAACCACAGAACTCGCGTTATCTGGTCCTTTGTTACAGCCGAAAGTGGAAGGTCAGTTCTTGATTGAGGATATGTTGCTTCATGGCGATATCTCACCAGTACAGGTTGACTCTGGCGAGTTGAAAATCGACTTTTCAGGCTATCAAGCAACGCTTACTTCGGCGTTGAAGACACCGGATGGAACCTTGAAACTCACAGGTGATGCCGATTGGCAAAACTTGCAAGACTGGAGCACTCGCTTACGCGTTTTTGCTGATGAACTCAAAGTAGAAGTACCACCGATGGTTGAAATGAAAGTGGTACCGGACATGACGATCTCAGCCTCGCCAAAAAATGCAAAAATCGAAGGCGATATTGCGCTTCCGTGGGGACGAGTGGTGGTGGAAGAGCTTCCTCCAAGCGCTATTGGTGTATCCAAGGATCAAGTGATTCTTAATGCTCAACTGCAGCCAGAAGACAGCACTACCTCGATACCATTTGCCGTTGAAACCAATATTAATATCTCGATTGGCGATGACTTTAAATTGTCAGCCTTTGGTCTAGAAGGTGGATTGGTAGGTAAGCTAAATGTCGCTCAGCGTGATAAAGGCCCATTCGTTACTGGTGAAATTAACATTGTCGATGGCTCCTACCAGTCATTTGGTCAAGACTTGGTCATTGAGCAAGGAAAGATCTTGATGAATGGTCCCGTAGATCAGCCATACGTACAAATCAAAGCAATTCGTAACCCAGATAATACCCAAGATGATGTGACAGCGGGTGTGAAAGTGACAGGCCCGGCAACGGAGCCTGTTGTCACGATCTTCTCAGATCCTGCGATGCCTCAAGCGAATGCATTGTCATATCTGCTTAGAGGTCAAGATATTGATGGTGAGTCGGGTGGCAATGCAATGACCACAACGTTAATTGGCTTGAGCTTGGCGAAAAGTGGCCGCGTAGTCGGTGAAATCGGTGAAGCGTTTGGTGTGCAAGATCTACAACTAGATACAGCGGGCTCAGGCGAAGAATCTCAGGTAACGGTCAGTGGATACGTTCTGCCAGGGCTTCAGGTCAAGTATGGCGTTGGTATATTTGATTCTGTTGGAGAGTTCACCGTCCGTTACCGATTGATGAAAGATCTCTATGTTGAAGCAGTCACTGGAGTGAGCAGTGCAGTAGACTTACTCTATCAATTCGAATTCAACTAAATTTAAAAGACAACGAAGTCAGGGAAAGGCGATGCAACATCTATTATTTGTTTACGGTACCTTGCGTAAAGGGGAAAGTAATCAGGGCTTTCTTGAAGCGGCTGAATTTTTGGGATGTCATGAAACGCCTCCTGAGTACGCGCTTTATGATTTAGGTGCGTATCCTGCTGTAACTGAAGGCCATAGCTCGATTACCGGTGAAGTTTACCTCATTGATGATGAAACGTTAGCTCGAGTCGATGAACTGGAAGACGTACCAGTCGAGTACCGACGTGAGCAAATTGAAACACCGTTTGGGCGAGCTTGGATTTATTTGTATCAAGACACCAGTCAGTTAGATAGCTTGTTGGCTTCTGGAGATTGGTGCCAGCGCGTTTAGAGCGTTTATTTGGAGGGATGGAGATGAATAAAGTCATTATCACCGCATTTATTTTTTTACTTGCTGGATGCAGTGCTTTACCTATCCCCCAGTCGGGCTCTGTCACTGATTGGAAAGCTTACGGTGAGCAGAGAGGTCAGAAAGGATTGCTCAAGCAAACGGAATCGCGATTGGCTAAACAAGATAAAACGGGAACATTTAATCGTGCGCTGTATGCAGCCTATCTAGAGGGTTACCAACAAGGTCGTTTGATTTACTGTGAACAAAACCCATATATGCTAGGAGTTGTGGGAAAACCTTATTATGGGGTGTGTGATGATCTCAACCCATTTTATTATCAAGATTATATGTCTGGCCGAAGTGCCACGGCAGGACGTTTATAAAGAAGCCCGCTGAATGCGGGCTTTTTAAATGCGGTTTTAGTTAGGCTCTCGCAGAGAGGTTTATTTTTGCGCGCGTTCGTAAGACTCTAGGATTTCTTGGCGAGCGGCTGCTACATCTTGCCAACCATCGACTTTCACCCATTTACCCGACTCAAGCTCCTTGTAACGTTCGAAGAAGTGCGTGATCTGCGCTTTAAGCAGCTCTGGAATATCCCCAACATCTTGAATGTGATCATATTCTTTTGACAATTTAGAATGCGGTACAGCAACAACTTTTGCATCTTCACCTGATTCATCGGTCATTTTTAATACGCCAACTGGGCGACAACGAATGACCGAACCTGGCATTAGTGGGTGCGGAGTCGGGACCAGCACATCCACAGGATCACCATCAAGCGAGAGTGTGTGATTTACGTAGCCGTAGTTACATGGGTAGAACATAGGAGCCGACATAAAGCGGTCGACAAATACTGCGCCAGAGTCTTTGTCGACTTCGTATTTAATCGGATCAGCGTTTGCGGGAATCTCAATAACTACATAGATATCATCTGGAAGAGATTTGCCTGCTGGTACGTTGTTTAAGCTCATTGCTAAAGTTCCTTTTTGTAGAAGTATGGGCTGAAATTTAACCAAAATACCTTACTGCTAAACTCGGTTTTTTGTAAATGTGTAAGGCGAGACTTTGCTCAAGAAAATCAGATTAATCAATACTGATTATAGAAAAGGCGCTCGATGAGCGCCTTAAGGGAAGTTATTGGTCTTCGTCTCGATTGAGTTCTAGGAATTCCTCAACCTTTTTCACCATGTTGGTTGAGCCGACAAAGAAAGGAACACGCTGGTGTAACTCGGTTGGCTTGATATCCATGATTCGATTGACACCGTCAGACGCCACACCGCCAGCTTGCTCAATAATGTAGGCCATTGGATTGCACTCATACAGTAAGCGCAACTTACCGTTTGGATGGCTCTGGGTACTTGGATATAAGTAGATACCGCCTTTTAGTAAGTTGCGATGGAAGTCTGCTACCAATGAACCGATATAGCGCGAAGTGTATGGACGCTTCTCGCTAGGCGCGTTTTCTTGGCAGTACTTGATGTATTTCTTCACGCCCATAGGGAAGCGAATGTAGTTGCCTTCATTGATAGAGTAGATAGTCCCATCTTCAGGGATCATCATATTTTCATGTGACAAACAGAAAGTGCCTAATGATGGATCGTAAGTAAAGCCATTCACACCGTTACCTGTGGTGTAAACCAACATGGTTGACGAACCATAGATCACATAGCCTGCAGCAACTTGTTTGTGACCTGGTTGAAGGAAGTCCTCTTCCGTTGGCGGTGTACCAATCGGTGATACGCGACGGTAGATAGAGAAGATAGTACCAACCGACACGTTAACGTCGATGTTTGAAGAACCATCTAATGGGTCCATCAATACAACGTATTTAGCGTTTTTGTTGAGTTCTTTGTTAAATGCTACCGCTTCGTCTTCTTCCTCACTCGCGACACCACAAACTTGGTCACGAGCTTCGAGTGCTGCTTTAAACTTATCGTTGGCGTAAACATCAAGTTTTTGCTGATCTTCACCTTGGACGTTTTCAGAACCTACTGCCCCGGTAATATCACCAAGGCCAGCGGCATTGATTTCTCGGTTTACAATTTTAGCAGCAAGGCGAATTGAAGAAAGTAGGGATGATAGATCACCGCTAGCGTGGGGGAAGTCCGCTTGCTTTTCAACAATGAACTCGCCAAGGGTGCGCATTCCAGACATGGTTATTCCTTTAAAAGTCGCTCAAAAATAAGGGGAGTGGACAGTGTCGATCTCTTACGGATCTTTAATCAGCGCCCGAATTAATTTTAAAAGTAAGATCTTTTTATTGGTAATGAACTAACTGTTTGAGATCTCAATTTATTTGTCGACTTGATAATGGTTTTCATACCCAACTATTCACTGTATGTCGTGTGTAAAGATTGTTCAATTAAGTTAGGCTTGCGTCATTCAGTGATCAAAGTAGTTCGCTTTTCAGGGCTTTATCGCCATAATGTCGAGACAATTATTTGCCTGATACAGGGTCAGTTTATGCATATTCATATCTTGGGAATTTGTGGCACGTTTATGGGTGGAGCCGCGGTATTGGCTCGTCAGCTTGGTCACAAAGTGACGGGAAGCGACGCGAATGTTTATCCTCCCATGAGTACCTTGCTTGAGTCTCAAGGTATTGAAATCATTGAGGGCTTTGACCCATCTCAGCTTGATCCAGCTCCTGACCTCGTGGTTATTGGCAATGCGATGAGTCGTGGCAACCCTTGTGTTGAACATGTGCTTAATAGCAATCTACGCTACACCTCGGGTCCTCAATGGTTACAAGAGTTTTTACTGCATGATCGTTGGGTGTTAGCGGTATCTGGTACCCATGGTAAAACCACCACTTCCAGCATGCTCGCTTGGATCTTAGAAGAGTGTGGTTATCAGCCGGGCTTTTTGGTCGGCGGCGTATTGGGTAACTTTGGTGTATCTGCGCGACTAGGTGAAAGCATGTTCTTTGTTGTTGAAGCAGACGAATATGACAGTGCTTTTTTCGATAAACGTTCTAAGTTTGTTCATTACCACCCACGTACTTTAGTGATGAACAATCTAGAGTTCGACCATGCTGATATTTTTGATGATCTTGAAGCCATTAAACGTCAGTTCCACCACTTAGTTCGCACCGTTCCAGGCAATGGTAGAATCTTGGCTCCCAAGCAAGATAGCGCTTTGGCTGATGTACTTGAGCGAGGTTGCTGGAGCGAAACTGAGTTCAGTGGCGAGCAAGGAGATTGGCAAGCGGAAAAAGTCGTCAATGATGGTTCTCGCTTTAAGGTTTTCTTCCAAGGCAGTCAAGTCGGCGAAGTGTGTTGGGATTTAGTTGGAGATCATAATGTCGACAATGCCTTAATGGCGATAGCGGCAGCGAGGCATGTTGGTGTAACACCAGATCTTGCATGCGAAGCGCTTGGAAAGTTTATCAACACTAAGCGACGTTTAGAGTTAAAGGGCGAAGTTGAAGGTGTGACGGTTTACGACGATTTTGCCCATCACCCAACGGCGATTGAACTAACCTTAGGTGGATTACGTAACAAAGTCGGTCAAAATCGAATCTTTGCGGTACTTGAGCCACGCAGCGCAACCATGAAACGCGGTGTGCACAAGGAAACTCTTGCCGCTTCTCTTCATGCGGCTGATTCAGTCTTTCTCTACCAGCCTGAGACCATTGATTGGTCTGTAGAGGAGGTCGCTAAACAGTGTGCTCAATCAGCGTACACATCAGACAGTGTTGATGATTTAGTCACGATGATTGCAGAGCAAGCTCAGCCAGGTGATCAGATTCTGGTAATGAGTAATGGCGGTTTCGAAGGCATTCACAACAAGTTGCTCAATAAATTGGCGGCCAAGAAAAATTAGCAAATAAGAAATACTTTCAATGAATAAAACAGATAAAGCGATCACTTTAGCATTCACTGGTGCCTCTGGCGCACCTTATGGCCTGCGCCTTTTGGAGTGTTTGATCGCGGCAGATTACCAAGTCTTTCTTTTGATCTCTTCCGCGGCTCGCGTCGTGTTGGCTACCGAACATGGGCTAAAGTTGTCTGCCAATCCAGACTCTGCTAAGCAAGCGTTGGTGGACCATCTCAAATGCGATGCGGATAAACTGGTTGTATGCGGTAAGGATGACTGGTTCTCACCTGTGGCATCAGGCTCTGCGGCTCCGAAGCAAATGGTTGTTTGCCCTTGCTCTGCTGGTAGTGTCGCGGCGATCGCCCACGGGATGTCGGATAATCTGATTGAACGTGCAGCCGATGTGGTGATGAAAGAGCGTGGTCAACTTTTATTAGTAGTGCGTGAAACGCCTTTTTCTACGCTACACCTTGAAAATATGCATAAACTGTCCCAAATGGGCGTAACGATTATGCCAGCCGCTCCAGGTTTTTATCACCAGCCTAAATCAATTGAAGATTTGATCGACTTTATGGTCGCTCGTATTTTGGATCATCTAGGTGTGGAACAAGGTTTGGTTCCTCGCTGGGGGTATGACCACCGAGATTAATGGTTAGAGGAACGACTCTAGCTATTGAGTCTCATAACTATTACAATCAAGCCGATACTCATCGGGGAGCTATTCATTGTTTCAATGAAGCTGAGATCGAACTTTACCATTGATTGGTGAAAGTCGGGACCCGTAGACCTGAACCAGATAATGCTGGCGTAGGAATTGAGTTAGGACATACTGGCAATGTTACATGTCCCTCAAACCTGTGCCGCTCAACAAGGAGAGAGCGAGCAGTGAAAACCACTCTGAGCACCATTTCTTTTAGCGCGATTGCGTTAGCAACCCTATCTTCATTTTCAGCTGTAGCGGCAGACAAAACGCTAACAGTTTATACCTACGATTCTTTTGCTGCCGATTGGGGCCCAGGTCCTAAAGTGGAGCAAGCATTCGAAGCCAAGTGCGGCTGTGATGTGAATTTTGTAGCCTTGGACGATGGTGTGTCGATCCTGAACCGCTTGCGCTTAGAAGGGAAAAATAGCAAAGCAGATATCGTATTAGGTCTAGATAACAATTTGATGGCGGAAGCGAAGAAGACGGGCTTGCTAGCTGAGCACAGCGTTGATACGGCTTCCGTTACACTGCCAAATGGTTGGGATGACAAGACATTTGTACCTTATGACTTCGGTTATTTTGCGTTTGTTTACAACAAAGAGAAGTTGGCGAACCCTCCAAAAAGCTTGAAGGAGCTGGTTGAGTCTCGTGACGATTTGAAGGTCATATATCAAGACCCGCGTACATCAACGCCAGGTCAAGGCCTGATGTTGTGGATGAAGTCTATTTATGGTGATGACGCGGCTCAAGCTTGGCAAAATCTAGCGAAAAAGACAGTTACGGTAACCAAAGGTTGGTCAGAAGCTTACTCTATGTTTTTAGAAGGCGAGTCTGACTTAGTGCTGTCTTACACCACGTCGCCAGCCTACCACTTGATTGCTGAAAATGACGCTAAGTTTGCCGCGGCTGACTTTAGCGAAGGTCACTACACACAAGTTGAAGTGGCAGCGAAAGTTAAGGCTTCAAGCAACCAAGCATTGGCTGATGAATTTATGGCGTTTATCTTAAGTGATGATTTCCAATCTGTGATGCCAACGGGCAACTGGATGTACCCAGTGACCAACGTAGAGCTGCCAACAGGATTTGAAACATTAACTGTACCTAGTAAGGCGCTTAGCTTCAGTGCGGATAAAGTAGCGGAGAACCGTAAATCTTGGATCCGTGAATGGCAAAGTGCGCTAACTTTCTAAGGGTATTCTTTGCGTAGTATTCCCAAAATAGGCTTAGGGGTCGCGGTTTTTATCGCGGCCTTTGTTGTTTCTGCCTTGGCTGCTTTATTGATTGAAGCGCCGTCTTTAAATCTCTCTGAGGTGTGGCAAGATCCTTACTATCGTCATGTCACTAAGTTCAGTTTTTACCAATCTTTTCTTTCGACCTTACTAAGTGTTGGGCTGGCGATTCCGGTTGCACATGCGCTTTCTCGTAGAGATTTTCCTGGCAAGAAATTATTGCTAAAGCTGTTTGCGACTACCTTGGTGTTGCCAGTACTAGTCGGTGTATTTGGGTTACTAGCCATATATGGTAATAGTGGTTTGCTGGCAGATGGTTTTGCTTATTTTGATAGTAGGTTGCCTTTTTCCATCTATGGCTTAAATGGAATCTTACTTGCGCATGTGTTTTTTAACTTACCTTATGCAAGTCGGTTGCTGCTCCAGTCTTTAGAATCGATTCCTGAAGAACAACACAAGCTCTGTGCACATCTAGGTATGAAGCCTTGGCAAAAGTTCGTATGGGTCGAGTGGCCACGAATGAAACAGCAACTTGCGCATGTTTGCGGTTTAGTATTTATGCTCTGCTTTACCAGCTTTGCTACTGTAATGGCTTTGGGGGGCGGGCCCAAATCGACCACAATTGAGTTAGCGATTTATCAAGCGATCAAATTTGATTTCGACCTTCAAGCTGGGGCCTTATTGGCGATTTGGCAGATGACTCTGTGTGGTTTGATGGCTTTGATTATTCAGCGTTTGGGTAAGCCCATATCTGTTAGCTCGGTTGGCAGTGCAAGGCGCCAATACTTAACTGGGGAAAGCTGGCGAACGAAGGTATGGGATTATAGTTGGATTGGGTTTTCTTCCATGTTGGTTTTGCCGCCGTTGGTGATGGTGGTGTTGAGTGGAATCAATAGCCAAGTTTACCAAGTGTTTACTGACCAGCGCTTCTGGTTAGCTCTTTGGGCCTCATTGAAAGTGGCGACGTTAGCCAGCTTTATTGCTTTATTGGCAGGTATAGCCATCTTGATGACAAGCCGACGACTACGGCTGAACGCAAGAGAGCGGCGAGCTGATAATATTGAGCTTATCGGTACGATTATTTTGGTCACGCCAGGCTTGGTTGTGTCGACTGGGCTATTTTTGTTATTGCGTTCATTTACCGACGTATTCAGTTTAGCTTTTTTTGTTGTGGTATCAGTTAACGCTCTAATGGGGTTACCGTATGTGATTAAAACCCTATCGCAACCGATGCTTCAGGTCGAACAACAGTACCAATACCTCTGTGCCAGTTTGGGGATGAAAGGATGGCAGCGTTTTCTGATTGTAGAATGGAAAGCGTTAAAAAAACCGATGGCACATGCGTTTGCTATTAGTTTTATGTTTGCGATTGGCGACCTCAGTGCTATTGCTCTGTTTGGCAGTCAAGAATTTCGCACCCTACCACTCTATTTGTTTCAGCTATTAGGCAGTTATCAAATGGAGGCGGCGGCAGTGGTTTCCGTGACATTGCTGTTACTTAGCGTGGGATGTTTCACGCTCATCGAAACGCTGTTTAAAGTCAATAATAAGGTCAATCATGCTGTCTCTGAGTAACGTAGATTACTACTATCACAATGAATTATTTCACTTTGATGTGTCGATTGAGCAAGGTGCTATTGCGGCATTAATGGGACCTAGTGGGGCTGGCAAATCCACTTTATTGGCTTTGGTTGCTGGCTTTATTGAGCCAGTGAAAGGTTCAATTTGCGTTAAGGGAGAGGAAATTGTTGGTTTACCGCCTTATCAACGCCCTTTTGCCATGCTGTTTCAAGAGCACAATCTCTTTGCTCACTTAACGGTTCGTCAGAATATTGGCTTAGGTTTGCACCCGGGGTTAAAACTTAGCGATGCTCAGCAGCAACAAGTGAAGCTTGCGGCTAAACAAGTTGGGGTAGATGGGTACCTTGACCGGTTACCAGAACAGTTATCAGGAGGCCAGCGTCAACGAGTGGCACTCGCTCGCTGTTTTGTCCAGCCACATCCTGTTTGGTTATTGGATGAGCCTTTTTCTGCCCTTGATCCTATCTTACGTGAAGAAATGTTAGCGCTGGTGGCAAAACTCGCCAAAGAAAGAAACATTACCGTGCTGATGGTGACTCATCATATTAGTGATGCGAAAGCGATAGCCTCTGACTTTATCTTTGTTACGAATGGGAAAGTTGAAGTGGCGGGAGATATTTCGCAGTTAGTTTCAAACCATGACAACCCTGCCTTGAGCGAGTTTGTGAGGGCTGGGGAGTAATCGAACGTTGGCAAGCTAGCTGAGGTGTAAAAAAGGATTGATGTATTAGCATCAATCCTTTTTAGTTTTTGAGCTTTAGAACTCTTCGTCACTCAGTGCTTTTAGTACTTGGAAGATCTCGCGGTATGCTTTCGCTGGCTTACCCGATTTTTTCTCTTTAGCCGCCTGGCGAGCGAGCTGGCGTAGGCGTTGACGATCGGCGCTTGGGTAAAGCTCCATTGCGTCACCAATCGCTGCATCCCCCTCTTCAACGATGCGGTCACGCAGCTGTTCTAGCTTGTGGAGGTGCGCCGTTGCTTGTGAGTGCTTGTTGCGTACTTTATCTAATGCAGCTTGTAGTGGCTCAGGGTCTTCAAAGCGCATGAGTTTGCCAATGTATTGCAATTGGCGACGACGCGCTTCGTTTTTGAAGCGTTGAGCATCTTTGATTGCTTCGGCTAAGTCTTCACTCAGCGGAAACTTCTCAAGGACAGAAGGTTTCAGGCTTGCAAGCTCTTCACCCAGTTGCTGCAGCTCTTCCATGTCGCGTTTCATCTCGGTCTTACTTACCCAGATGATTTCTTCTTCCTCTTCCCATGGCGCTTTTTGGTTTTTACGTGCCATCTCTTTGCCTTAATTTGACCATCTATTTCTCTATTTTAACAAGAATCATGGGGAGAAAGCGAAATTCTTGTTATCCTAGAGAGAACAAATCTTTAGAACTAAGTTGATATGGACGTAAGAGAGCAAGTTGCTCAACAGCGTGTTGAGCTTGAAGCCGCAGTCGCTAAAGCATTAGAAATGGCTGCAGAAAAGTCTGATGGTGCGGAAGTTGCGATCACTAAAACCACTGGCCTGAGTGTCTCTACTCGCATGTGTGAAGTGGAAAATGTGGAATTTAATAGTGACGGTGCGTTGGGTATTACGGTTTACCGCGGTCAACGTAAGGGCAGTGCTTCAACCTCTGACTTAAGTGAAAAAGCGATTCAACAAACCGTATTGGCTGCGCTCGATATTGCTCAGTATACCTCTGAAGATCCTTACGCTGGTCCCGCGCCTAAAGAGTTGATGGTCAAAGAGATCCCTGACTTGGATCTATTCCACCCAGACACGCCTGATCCAGACTATGCTGCCCAGGTTGCAATTGCCTCTGAGAAAGCTGCGCTTGAGTACAGCGATAAAATTAAACAAAGCGATGGTGCGAGTTACGATAGCCATTATGGACTGAAGGTATATGGCAATAGCCATGGCTTGTTGGCTAGTTATGCATCTAGCCGTCATAGCACTAGCTGCTGTGTGATTGGACAGGGTGCCAATGGTGAGATGGAACGTGACTACGATTATACCGTTTCTCGCCACAAAGATGATCTTTGGTCTCCAGAGGCTGTTGGCTTGAAAGCTGCTGAAAAGACTATCAGCCGTTTAGATGCGCAGAAGCTAAAAACGGGTCAGTATCCAGTGATGTTTGCAGCGGACGTTGCGACGGGATTGATTGGCCATTTAGTCATGGCGATTAGTGGTGGCAACTTATACCGAAAATCGTCATTCTTACTGGATCAATTGGGCGAGAAGGTTCTACCTGATTGGTTCAATATTGCAGAAAAACCGCATGTGCTGCGTGGTCTCGCATCTAGCCCTTTTGATAGTGAAGGTGTCTTTACCCAAGATCGAGAGATCATTACCGATGGCGTGCTGGCGACGTATCTGCTGACAAGCTACGCGGCACGTAAGATGGATATGACGCCAACAGGTCATGCTGGTGGTATTCACAACTGGTTTGTTCAATCAACGGGCCAGAGCTTTGAACAGATGCTGAAAGAATTGGGCACAGGTTTGCTAGTGACTGAAACAATGGGCCAAGGGGTCAATGTTGTGACTGGTGACTACTCACGTGGTGCTGCTGGTTTCTGGGTTGAGAATGGTCAAATTCAATATCCAGTATCTGAAATTACCATTGCTGGTAACTTAAAGCAGATGTTCCAGCAAATTGTTGCAGTTGGTAATGATGTGGAAACACGTTCTCAAATCCAAACTGGCTCAATTTTGCTTGAGTCTATGAAGGTTGCTGGCGAGTAGCAACTCCCTATACTTTGGCTTGAATAATAAAAGGTTGGCGTAGTGCCAACCTTTTGTTTTTCTTAGCCCTCAAACAACTCAGTGTGCAGCTTTTGGATCGCTTGCTTTGAGACGGACTCATGCACTAAGAAGCAGAGGTTGTGCGGACTTGCACCGTAACAGATCATTCGCAAGTTGAAATCCTCAAGTGTTCCAAAGACTTGTTTCGCATAGCCTTTGCTTTCGCTCATGTTGTTGCCGATAAGGGCAACCAGACATAAGTTGTGCTCGACGTCGACGCTACATAGCTCTTCCAACTCAATACGGGCAGCTTCAGGTAGTTGAGGGGCTCCGCCTGAGGTATCGGTTTGATCCAATGTTAACGAAACGCTGATCTCTGAGGTGGTGATTAAATCCACCGAAACTTTGTGTTTGGCTAATATTTCAAACACTCGCGCTAAAAAGCCGTAAGCGTGGAACATTTTTGCGCTACGCAGAGTGACCATCGTCTGGTTACAGCGCAGGGCCAATGCACGAAATAGCGGAGAGCTTTCTACCTGATGGCGAATCCACGTCCCACCTTTTTCAGGCTCTTTGGATGAGCCGACAAAGACAGGAATATCGTGACGCAAGGCGGGTACTAAGGTCGAAGGGTGTAAGATCTTCGCACCAAAGTTTGCCATTTCTGATGCTTCGCTAAAGCTGATTTCTGGGATTGGAGATGCCTTTGGTGCGATGCGAGGGTCTGTGGTGTAGATTCCAGGGACATCAGTCCATATCTCTAGGCCAGATGCTTGTACCGCTTCTGCAATGAGGGCTGCACTATAGTCGCTACCACCGCGTCCTAGTGTAGTGGTATTGCCTTCGCCATCTGAACCAATAAAACCTTGGGTTACGACAACAAAATCTTGGCATAGGGGAAGCAGTTTCTCTTCAGCCAGTTGACGTATGTTCTCTAGTTCGGGTTCTGCTTTACCAAAGTTACTGTCAGTACGAAGCACATCGCGAATGTCAAAACGAGTTGCAGCAACTCCTCGTTCTTTCATTAGTTGAGTAAGAAGGTGGGTAGACATTAGTTCCCCACATGCGACTAGATGATCGGTGAGTTTACTGCTGGCTTGAATAGAAGCGGCTTCTGCAAGGCTAGTGACAGTATCGAGGATAGTGTATACCTCGGCTGCCGCTTGTGCGGAATCTTCAAGTTGGTCCAATACCGCATTATGGATTTCAGCGAGTTTGGTTAATATTTCACTACGCTGCACTTGATCTTGAACGCCATTGGCGAGTTCGACTAACAGGTTTGTGACACCTGAACATGCACTGCTAACAACTAATTTGGTATTTGGATTTGATTCGATAATGGCTGCACAGCGGCTCATAGCCTCAAAATTTGCAACACTGGTTCCACCAAACTTAGCAACATTGAAATTGCCCACGGCATTTCTCCCACGACTTCCTGAAAATAAAACTGGGTGTTAACCCAACATCCGATGTTTGCTTGAAGAGAGAATGAGCGAAAGAGAGGTATTCTAAATATATGACTAACCTCAGAAGCTCATCATCAGGCTGTGCTGATGACAGTTGATGGGACTCAACCCAAGTCAACCGACAAACCAAAACCACACTTCTGGTTTACCTCGGCACTACTCCCCCTCAGTGAGCTGTATTGGAATTGTGGTTCCACAACACACCTACCTGGGTAGTGCTCCTCTTCTGCAACAAGTTACGTTGCGTGGCATAAATATTCGCCACTTATCCAGCATTGAACGTTTTTATGTGACCAATGTCAATGGGAATTTGTAACTTTATGCTCTTTATAAATTAACAAACTTGTGACACTGGTTTGACCTCAATACTTTGGGCTAATTGCTGATACGTTTGAATTGGATTATGGTGAGTCAATAACCATCGATAGAACAATAAAATAGTTTGCAAAGGAGCTGCCAATGACGATTCAAAGTTTTATTCCCCCGCACCGTATCTTAATGGGCCCAGGCCCTTCAGATATCTCACCTCAAGTATTGCAGGCGTTGAGTCGTCCTACTGTTGGCCACTTAGACCCTCTGTTCATCAACATGATGGATGAGTTAAAACAATTACTTAAGTATGCTTTCCAAACAGAAAATGAATTTACCATCGCCGTTTCAGCTCCTGGTAGTGCAGGTATGGAAACCTGTTTTGTAAACTTGATAGAGCCGAGAGAAAAAGTGATTGTTTGCCGTAATGGTGTGTTTGGAGAACGCATGCGTGAGAACGTTGTGCGAGCGGGCGGTATCGCGGAAGTGGTGGACGATGAGTGGGGCGCACCAGTATCGATTGAAAAGGTTGAACAAGCGTTAAAAGCTAACCCTGACGCCAAAATTCTTGCCTTTGTTCACGCAGAAACATCGACAGGAGCATGCACTGATGCCGAAGCTTTAGGTAAATTAGCCAAGCAATATGGTGTACTTACAATTGTGGATGCAGTGACATCTTTGGGTGGTGTTCCGCTAAAGGTCGATGAGTGGCAGTTAGACGCGGTTTACTCGGGCAGTCAGAAGTGTTTGTCGTGTGTTCCAGGGCTTTCTCCTGTGACGTTCTCACAAGCTGCGATTGACAAGATTCAAGCGAGGACGACGCCAGTTCAGAGTTGGTTCCTGGATCAGAGTTTGGTTTTGGGTTACTGGAGTGGTGAAGGTAAACGCAGTTACCACCATACAGCCCCCGTTAATAGCTTGTATGCGTTGCATGAGTCTTTGCTTATTTTGAAAAATGAAGGACTCGAAAATGCCTGGAATCGTCATCGTGATATGCACGATAAGTTAAAAGCTGGATTGGAAAAGCTTGGTTTTGAGTTTGTTGTTCAAGAGAGCTCACGTTTACCTCAATTGAATGCGATTTATATCCCGGAGGGAGTGGATGATGGCAAGGTGCGTAGTCATTTGCTCGAAACGTACAATTTAGAAATTGGTGCTGGCTTAGGCGCGCTTGCTGGAAAAGCATGGCGCATCGGTTTGATGGGCTATGGTGCGAGAGCAGAAAATGTCGCACTTTGTCTAAGAGCGCTTGAAGAATCGATGAGTCAATAAAGAAAAGGCGACCTCGAGGTCGCCTTATTTTATTTTTCTTGGTTATCGGTTTTCCTAGTCAGAGCGTCAATATCGGGCGGAATGTATTGCACTTCACTAAAGTTCTTGTTAGGGAACAAGAACTGAGCTTCACTGCGAATTTGCTCTGCTTTTTCCTCATCACCAATCCCCTGATAAGCCAAGATTAGGTTGTTGTAGAAAGCGGGTCTAGGTTTATCTTTGATGATTTTTAGTGACCAATCTATGTATGGTTGAATAAACTCAGGGTCTTGTTTGTAAAGGCCTATATTGAGGTAAGTACTATAGATATCCCAGTCGTAGCGGTCTTGCCAGACTATAGGGTTGGTGACTTGGCTTAATATATCTGGGTCTTTTGGTGACGACTTCTCAAATTGAGTGAGAATATAGTTGGTGTGTAACGCGCTGGTCATATATACGCCAGTCAAAATAGGTACAACGAGACTGGAGACTCGTAGTCCTGTTTGAGAAAGAAAACTGAATGAAGCGCTACGGTAGGTATTGGCTCTTTGATCGATCCAATAAAGTAGAGTGATAAAGGTTATCCAGTGAATGGCTGAATGATAAAAAGGATATTCCAATTGTGAATGCAGCACGATTGGGACAAATAGGGCGAATAAAGCTAGCCGAGTTCCTTTCTTGCCATGATAAATCCGAGTTAATACCAAAAATGCGGCGAGAATGATTGCAATAACAGGAACCAAACCACCTTCAACGCCCCAATATAGCAGCTCATTGTGAGGGTGATCCATGGCTGGTAACCCTGCTGGGTAGCTTACATTTAGCTGGTGTTGGCGAGCCGTATAGACGATATATTCTGATTCAAATTGACCATAGCCATAACCAGTAAAAGGTTTCTCAATAAACATATCTAACACTTGGGGATAGATGAACTCGCGTGCTTGATCGCTACTTAGTTTATTCGTTATTTGTTGTTGGGCGTTTTCTGATGGGCTGAACACAAAAGTATGTGTTAGGCCTAGAATGACGCCAGTGATTAATGAGATTGACCAACCCCAAAAGCGTTTTGGGGTCGCAAACCTAAATAGGTATGGGAGTACGCCAACCATCACCAGAATGGCGCTGAGCCAACCAGTACGTGATGCAAGTACAATCATTAGGGGTAAGGTTAATGCGGGCATGATGTAAAGGAGCGCTACATCACTGATTTTGGTTTGGTATTTGATTGGTTGGCGTGGTAATAGGTAGCCCGAGATCGCTAATCCTGTCGCTAAAAAGGTCGCCATTACGTTGGGTTGCTGAAAAATCCCATAAGGGCGGTTGTTGACGGTGTTATAACCAAAAGGGTTTCCAGGGGCGAGATATAAATATTGTACCCAGCCAATAATCGCTTCAATTGCGACCGCAATGACAATAAACCACAATAGTCGCTGCTTTTGCTTATTACTAAAACGGAACTGTTGTAATACGACAAAAAGAATGTATCCCGCCCAAAGCCCAGTGAGTTTTCCGATTGAGAGGATCAAATCTGAGGTTGGATAGAGCACTGGTACCGTAAGTAAAAGGCAACTAATGAAAAAGCCAATAGTTAGTTTGTTGTATCTAAGCTTTCCTTCGGTGCCTACTTGATACAGACCAATCGCGATTGCAGCACTGAGTGCCAACCAAGTGGTTGGGTTAAAAGACAACGCTAAACCAGAGCCTCCAGGGTTAGGCATAAAAAAGTGCATAGCCACAATATAGATAAAACCAAACGCAACTAAAAACGGTTTGATCAGTGGCACTTTGGGCTTTTGCTGCGCTAACTTTGTCCCAGAAACATGTATGGTGGCCATAGGTTCAATATCCTAATAAAAACAGACCAGCGAAAAATGCGCTGGTCTGTTTACTTTACTATTAATTGCTATTTTAACATAGGCTTAAGGAACTTGGCGGTATGAGAACCTTCGACCAATGACACATCTTCTGGTGTACCTTGAGCTACTATTTCACCACCACCTTGACCGCCTTCTGGTCCCAAATCAACGATCCAGTCGGCAGTTTTAATAACATCTAAGTTATGTTCAATCACCACTACCGTATTGCCGTGATCGCGTAAACGGTGAAGAACCGCAAGAAGTTGCTGAATGTCGTGGAAATGTAAGCCTGTGGTTGGCTCATCCAAAATGTATAGCGTTTTACCTGTATCTCGTTTAGAAAGTTCTCTAGCTAACTTAACGCGTTGCGCTTCACCGCCAGACAGTGTCGTCGCAGCTTGACCTAAACGAATGTAGGACAAGCCCACATCCATGAGCGTTTGCAGTTTACGCGCGATGACAGGAACGGGATCAAAGAATTCGCGAGCATCTTCGACGGTCATTTCCAGCACTTCATCAATGGTTTTGCCCTTATAACGAACTTCGAGTGTTTCTCGGTTATAGCGTTTGCCTTTGCAGACATCACATGGAACGTAGACATCTGGTAGGAAGTGCATCTCTACCTTGATAACACCATCACCTTGACAGGCTTCACAGCGACCACCGCGAACGTTGAAGCTAAATCGTCCTGGTTTATAGCCGCGAGAACGTGATTCCTGTGTCCCTGCAAACAACTCACGAATAGGAGTAAAAATTCCTGTGTAGGTGGCCGGGTTTGAACGAGGTGTCCTGCCTATTGGGCTTTGATCGATGTCGATGACTTTATCAAAATGCTCTAGCCCTTTGATTTCTTTGTATGGTGCAGGCATTGCTGTGGTTGCACCATTTAATTGGGTGTGAGCGATTTTAAAGAAGGTATCGTTTATTAGGGTTGATTTGCCAGAGCCAGATACCCCAGTAATACAACTGAACAGACCAACAGGTAAATCTAGGGTGACGTCTTTTAGGTTGTTACCGGATGCGCCAATTAACTGAACAGTTTTCTTTGGATCGCGTTTGGTTCGTTCTTCAGGTACGGCAATCTTTTTCACACCGCTTAA
Source organism: Vibrio sp. (assembly GCF_984391705.1). Taxonomy (NCBI): domain Bacteria; kingdom Pseudomonadati; phylum Pseudomonadota; class Gammaproteobacteria; order Vibrionales; family Vibrionaceae; genus Vibrio; species Vibrio sp. The sequence continues at coordinate 36,861 of NZ_CFHWOM010000009.1, forward strand.
ATATTGCCCTGTTAAGGAGTTCGGGTTGGCTGTGATTTCGTCCATCGTCCCTTCGGCAACGACTGTACCACCATGCACACCAGCTCCGGGACCAATATCAATAACATGATCTGCCATACGGATAGCGTCTTCATCATGTTCAACGACAAGGACGGTATTACCTAAGTCACGTAGGTGTGTGAGAGTTTTGAGCAAGCGTTCGTTATCACGTTGATGTAACCCAATAGAAGGTTCATCAAGGACATACATAACCCCAACTAAGCCAGCTCCGATCTGGCTAGCAAGACGAATACGCTGCGCCTCACCACCTGATAAAGTTTCAGCACTGCGTGAAAGATTAAGGTAGTTGAGCCCTACATTGACTAAGAATTGCAGCCGGTCATTAATTTCCTTCATCACTTTTTCGGCGATTTGAGCTCGTTGTCCTTCTAATTGCAGTGAAGAGAAGAAATTGAGCGCATCAGCAATACTTAGCTCAACGATCTCTGGCAAGGTTGTGTCACCAATAAAGACATTGCGAGCTTCTAAGCGCAGTCGGCTGCCATCACAGCTTGAGCACGTTTTTGTTGAGATGTACTTGGCTAGATCTTCACGCACTGCGTTTGATTCTGTATCTCGATAACGGCGCTCTAAAGTATTTAAGATTCCTTCAAACGGATGACGTTTTACTCGTATATCACCGCGATCGTTAATGTATTTAAACTCTACTTCTGTTCTGCCAGAGCCAGTTAAAATAATCTCACGAGTTCTCTTCGGTAGCGACTTAAAGGGAGCATACAGGTCAAAGCCGTAATGCTCAGCCAAAGAGGAGAGCATTTGGAAGTAGTAATAATTCTTTTGATCCCAGCCACGAATAGTGCCTTCAGCCAAGCTCAATGAGTCATCTACAATGACACGGTCAGGATCGAAGTATTGTTGTACACCTAGACCATCACAGGTGTGACAAGCCCCTGCTGGATTGTTGAACGAGAATAAGCGAGGTTCCAGTTCCTGCATGCTATAGCCACAGTGAGAGCACGCAAAGTTGGCTGAGAAGACAATCTCACCTCCATCTCCATCCATGGGAGCAACGACAGCGATACCACCAGATAGCTCCAAACTTGTTTCAAAGGATTCTGCGAGGCGTTGTTGGAGATCACTGCGTACCTTGAAGCGATCAACCACTACTTCAATCGTATGTTTTTTATGTAACTCTAGAGTGGGTGGATCGGATAAGTCGCAGGTTTCCCCGTCGATGCGAGCGCGAATAAATCCTTGTGCAGCTAAGTTTTCTAGCGTTTTGACATGCTCACCTTTGCGCTCTTTAACGATCGGAGCGAGCAACATCATCTTTGAGCCTTCGGGCAATTCAAGTACTTTGTCCACCATTTGTGAGACAGTTTGCGCGGCAAGTGGAACCTGATGTTCAGGACATCGAGGTTCGCCAACTCGAGCGTAGAGTAACCTCAGGTAGTCATACACTTCGGTAATCGTGCCGACCGTTGAACGAGGGTTATGAGAGGTTGATTTCTGCTCGATAGATATTGCTGGAGAGAGGCCTTCAATGTGGTCAACATCTGGCTTTTCCATTAAAGAGAGAAACTGGCGGGCGTATGCAGAGAGTGATTCGACATAACGACGTTGACCTTCTGCGTACAAAGTATCAAAAGCTAATGAGGATTTTCCTGAGCCGGATAAGCCCGTAATGACAGTCAGCTTATCTCTAGGTATCGTTAGATTGATATTTTTCAGGTTGTGGGTGCGGGCACCGCGAACTTCTATCTGATCCATTCTCATCACTCAATGCAAAAATTAGTCAGCTAAGTATTACATAGTGTGAGAAATGTTCAAAGAAAATACTGGATAAAAAAACAGTAACAAAAAGGCGACTCACGGAGCCGCCTCTGACACAAATAAGACGATTATGCGTCTTCTTTCGTTGTTTTTTGTTTGCCTAGCTCAGACTTTTTTGAGTCCTTTAAGTATAGGTTTTCAAAACAGAAGTTAGTTGCTTCAATGTAGCCTTCAACGCTACCACAGTCGAAGCGTTTGCCTTTAAATTTATACGCTAAGACGCAGCCAGCTTGTGCTTGTTTGAGTAGTGCATCAGTAATTTGGATCTCTCCACCTTTGCCTGGTTCGGTATTCTCGATCAGCTCAAAGATATCTGGCGTTAGAATGTAGCGGCCAATGATTGCTAGATTACTTGGTGCGCTGCCTGGCTCTGGCTTTTCAACCATGTCGTCGACACGGTAAATGTCATCTTTGATCATCTCACCAGAAATAACACCGTATTTATGAGTTTCGTCTTCAGGCACTTCTTGCACTGCAACAATGGAACAGCGGAACTGTTTAAATAGTGTTACCATCTGCGCAAGAACGCCTTCTTGATCATTGACACAAAGGTCATCGGCCAGCACTACAGCGAATGGTTCGTCACCAACGAGTTCACGTCCGGTTAAGATCGCATGACCAAGACCTTTCATTTCGCGCTGACGTATGTAAGTGAAGTTAGCGCTCTCGATGATGTCACGAATATCGACTAACAGCTCTTCTTTATTTGTGCCACTGATTTGGTGCTCTAGCTCATAGTTTTTATCAAAGTGATCCATGATGGAGTGTTTACCACGGCCCGTCACTATGCACATACCGTCCATACCCGCTTGGATCGCTTCTTCGACGCCGTACTCAATCAGAGGCTTGTTAACCACTGGCATCATTTCTTTAGGCATGGATTTGGTTGCAGGTAGAAAGCGTGTTCCGTAGCCTGCTGCCGGGAAAAGGCACTTTTTGATCATCGTAAACCCTATATATTTTTCTTCATAATTTAACTGACGCGACAATAACATGCTTTCGATGAATAGATAATGAAGCTATCCACCGAAAGTTCAGAAATTGTACTGGAGTAGTAAAATTAAGACAACAAATGTTGTCTAGCCCAAGCTGCTGCTTGAACACGGTTTTTTACGCACAGCTTTTTGAAGATTTGGTATAGGTGGGATTTGACGGTGAACTCGCTAATAAATTGGTCGTCAGCAATTTGGCTATTAGAAGCGCCGGTCATCAGGCTACGTAAAATGTGAATTTCGCGAGTAGTGAGATCAACGGTAGCTGGTGCTGATTGCGTCTCAACCATATTGCGATAGTGGAACAGTAATTGAGCGGCTACTTTACGCGGCAACCAGTTTTCTCCATTGATGATTTCGCTACACCCTCGACTGATCACGTCAATGGAGTCGTTCTCGTAAAATAATCCTTTTAGGTGGCCAAAATTGAGAATTTCGTCTGTGGTTAATCGGCACTCTACATTAATGATGATGTTCTCAAATGTTTTGTTCGCCAGTGGTAATTGCCGAATTTGATTGTTTAGGCATGAGTAATCATGATGATCGATCATCAGAATTCGGTGTTTATTCCTTTGCAGTGCCAGCATTAAATCTTTAGGCTCGATATAGGGGATTTCGATACCTAGGCTTTGCTCAATTTTGTTTACTACAGGATGAGGGGCATTCTTGTTTTCACATAAAAAATGAATGGTTCTCATGTAACTATTTTTCATGGCAAATCCCTAACAGAGAAAAAGATAGCAGTAGCTTGGAGGAAATAGACAAGTAGCGCGAATCTAGGTTGAATGATTGCGTTTAGTTTCATACTGATGAGTAATTAACTTATCGCTCACCTAAAGTAATCTTTGATTTTTCTCGAAAATTTTAAGGGGGAGGATTTAGTGAACATCAATGACTAGACATTGTGTAGAGAGGCATTTGTCCCTTACGTAAAGCGTGTTATGCTATTGCGCTATTTCAACAACTCTCAACTTTTAGACGGAGCGAAACATGGCAAGCCGTGGAGTAAACAAAGTTATTTTAGTCGGTAATCTGGGTTCAGATCCGGAAGTTCGTTATATGCCGAGTGGCGGTGCTGTCGCAAACATTACCATCGCGACGTCTGAAACATGGCGAGATAAAGCGACTGGCGAGCAGCGTGAGAAAACAGAATGGCATCGTGTTGCTCTGTTTGGCAAGCTAGCGGAAGTTGCTGGTGAATATCTACGTAAAGGCTCTCAAGTATACGTTGAAGGGCAGCTACAAACGCGTAAATGGCAAGATCAAAGCGGTCAAGATCGTTACACGACAGAAGTTGTTGTACAAGGTTACAATGGCGTAATGCAGATGCTAGGTGGTCGCGCTCAAGGTGGTGCTCCAGGTCAAGGTATGGGTCAGCCTCAGCAGCAAGGTTGGGGTCAGCCTCAGCAACCTGCAGCTCAGCAGAGTCAACCTCAGCAGCAGTATTCTCAGCCTCAACAGCAACAACAAGCTCAGCCTCAGTATAATGAGCCGCCAATGGATTTTGACGACGACATCCCATTCTAAGAGCTCTGAAATGAAAAAAAGCCGCGATTTTCGCGGCTTTTTTATATAGTTAGAGTAATCAATTACCCCATAAGTACTAAGTAAACTTGTCTTTAGTTTATGCCTAGATTGCTGATGGGGACATCATATCTATTCAGTCAAGATGTACTAGAAAAGGAATTCTATTTCTATGAGGTATACCCCTACCTTAAAGCTCAGCACACGATTAGTCGCTTTTGTCACTATGATCGTGATTATAGCGATGTTTATCCTATTTCTAGGCGGTACACTTTCATTTAAACGCTTGGGACAGGAGTATTTAGACCATTCCCTTAAAGGGATTGTGAATGTCGTGGATAAGGAAATGGAAGATCCTGACGCTGCATATTCCTTACAACGCTGGATGCCTAAGATGCTTCAGGCTTCCAACATAGTTGAAATGGAACTCGCTTCCTCTTACGGGACTATCTATCGTTTCAAAGATACCTCGTCAAAGGTGGATCCTGCTCTGTTGTACCATGTTGAATACACCTTAGAGCGTAATGATGGTTATAAGCTGCGCTTCAAAGCAGTACCTCCCTACATAGGTTACGGCTATTCAATGCAAGCATTGTGGTCGATTACGCTGGCTGTCATCTTGATAATCTTTTGCTTAATGCAAGGCGTTAAATGGTTGAAAGAACAGCTGAGTGGTTCTGAGATGCTTGAAGAGCGAGGAAGAATGATTCTCGCTGGGCGAGTTGAAGAATACGCCAAAGGTGATGAAAAAGAGTGGCCATTTACTGCTAGTGAAGCTTTAGACCGCTTAATTGAAGAGTTACAAGATGCCAGACAAGAGAGGAGTCGCTTCGATACCTTTATCCGAACTCAAACCTTTCTTGACCAACTAACGGGAACAGCCAACCGGGTCTTGTTTGATAGTAAGTTAGAAGCAGCACTCTCAGAAAGTGGCTCACATGGTGGTGTGCTGCTCATCCGGATAGATGATTGGACTCAACTCAAAGAAGAGTATGGCAAGACCGTGGCAAATGACTTTTTGGTTGAAGTCGGTGATAGCCTAACCAACGTGATTCAACGCTATCCAGACGTAATACTCTCGCGTTACTACAGCTCTGACTTTGCGATCTTTGCACCAAGCCTATCGAGTAAAGAAGTCTCTAGTATAGCGACAAACTGCTTAAAGCAATTGGCTCGATTAACTCCTCCTGATGTCCTAGACCCTGAAAGTTGGGTTCACATTGGCGTGAGCATGTATCGAGAGGGTGAGAGCCAAGGAAGAATCATTGATGAATCTGAAACTGCGCTTAAAAGTGCTCAACTGCAGAGAGTCAATACTTGGAGTCGTTTCCAAAAGCATGTTAGCCAAGATGATGAAAGAGGTAGCGTTCGCTGGCGAACTTTGTTTGATCAAGTCGTTAAGCCAGATAAATTGCACGTTTTTTCTCAACCCTGCTTTCGATTGGACGAGCAACAAGAGCGCCATTTAGAGCATCAAGAGTTGTTTGCTCGTATTAATGATCCAGAAAAAGGGGTGATAAAAGCGTCTAGATTTAATTCGGCTATTGAATCAGTTGGTTACGAAATAATCTTAGATAAAGCAGTATTGCGAACAATCCTTCGTTATTTGAAAGTTTCCAAGGATTCAATGTGTTACTCTGTTAATCTGCATGTCGTTCCTTTTGCTGATAGAACCTATTTTAAGTGGTTTAGAGATGAGTTACTTCAGCTATCAAACGAGCAGCGAAAACGACTGATATTTGAGTTTGCAGAAGCGCGTTTAGTTAAGCACCTCGATTATATGCGTCCTGTTACTAAGATGATTTCTGGTCTAGGTTGTAAAGTAGCGGTGGGACAAGCGGGTCGCTCCATTGTTAGTACTCACTATTTAAAAGAGTTACCGATTAGCTACTTAAAATTGCACCGAAGCTTAGTGAAACAGATTGACCAAAGGCATGAAAATCAACTGTTTGTTCGTAGCTTGTTGGGGGCGTGCGCAGGGTTAGATACTCAAGTCATTGCCGTCGGCGTCGACAATAAGCAAGAACACAAAACAGTTTTGCAATTAGGATTGCAGGGTGTACAAGGGCGCTTTTTTGAGTCGGAGAAACAGATTATTCCTCAGAACAACTGTCATCATAAGATTGCAGGACATAAAAAAGTGCAAATTGGTCGCCGAAAACGCTGGTGAAAAACAACGATAAATGAACATACAATCAATACTGAGTAAATTCAGGCAAGACAAGCAGGTGAAACCTCAACTGACAATCGTGGTTCAACCTAGTGCTTTGTTTTTTTCTTCGGTGCAGAACGTTAGTTTACCTCCACAGGTCTCGTTTGACGGTGTATCGTGGCAAGACGCGTTAGTTAAAACCTTGAAGGAAACGGGCGTTTCTGGCATTTCCGCAGAGATTGTACTCCACTCAAATTTATATCAAACCTATCAAATAGATAAGCCAGCCATCCCAGATGAAGAGCTGGCTAGTGCGCTTCCGTTTCTGCTTAAAGACCTGATATCTGAGCGAGTGTCTGACATTATCGCCGATGCAATGCCTTTGCCTAACGGTAATAAGCTCCAGGTTTTCGTTGTTACACGCAGTTTAGTTGAAGAGCTTAATGAGGCTCTTAAACGGGTCAAAGTAAGCCTAGAGCGTGTTCTTGTTGAAGATGAAATTTGGGCCCATTCTGCAGGAGAGCTGACACAATTCTTACTGCTTCAACGCAGTAAGCAAGGGCAATTCAAAGTCAGTGCTTTTGTTGATGGTCAGTGCGCATTTCAGAGAACGATCCGCGGTGTTGTTGCCCCATTGACTGGTGTGGCAAGCAGTGCGTTGCAACTCGATGGTTTGGCGTTAGAACTGCAGCGATCTATTGACTATTTGTCTTCCCAATTACGCGGCACGTCATTGCATCAGATGCGTGTATGTTGCGATGAAGAAGATCAAAATGAAGTGGGTCAGGCTCTTTCTGAGCGACTAAGCGTCAGTGTTAGCCCTTTAAGTGATGCCAACGAAGAATCGGGAGCTCTGCTTGTTCACAGTGCTTCTAAGATCTCGTCGAGTTCAGTGAATTTGTTTCCTGAACAGCTCAAACCACGAAAAGAGTATTTTACGTTAACCAATGTTATGTTGGCTTGGGGCAGCGTTTTGGTCCTCTTAAGCCTTAGTTATACATTGCTTACTTATCAGCAGGCTGGTTTGAATAAAGAATTAGCGTTATTACGTTCGCAGCAGTCTGAATTCCGTCAGCAGGTAACAACGTTGAGTCAACGACTTACCAAGCACAAACCAACCCCAGCTAAGGTCGCTGCTGTTGCTCGATTGGAAGAAGAAATACGCTCAAAACGCCAATCTTTAGATGCGGTGAGTGAATATGATAACTCACAGCAAATTGGCTACTCAGGTGTAATGCGCTCACTTGCTAAGTTAGGGCGCAACGATATATCGCTGAGTTCGATTTCTATTAGTTCAGCTGGCCTTGACCTCAAAGGGCTGGCAAGAGAGCCACAGGTGATCCCAAATTGGATCAACCAATTTAAGAGTGAACTCGATTTGGTTGGGCGTACATTTGAAAAATTAACCATAGGTCGAAATGAGGAAGACATCATTACTTTCGAATTAAAAACGAAAGGAGAGCCAAAATGATGCAGCGATGGCAGGCTTGGAGTGATAAGTTTCAGCAGCTATCTTCTCGAGAGAAGTGGCTAATCAGCTTGTGTGGGATGGTTGCCATCGGACTGGGTTTATTAACCCTCCTAGTTGAACCTGCATATCTTGCAAAGAAACAGACAGAGCAACAGTTATCGACAACCAAGTTAGATAATCAGAGATTAGAAGCCGATATTTTATTAATGACGGCGAAGTTGAATAAAGACCCAGACCAGGAAATTAATTTACAATACAAAAGGTTAATTACTGAAAGTCAGCAGCTTTCAGAGCAGTTATCTAAGATAATAGAGAATCTTATTTCTCCTAGTGAGATGGCTAACCTACTAGAGGGTGTGCTCACCGAGTCTAGAAAACTAACCTTGGTTTCTCTTGAATCGAAGCGCGCAGAGCCAATCGTGAGTAATAACAGTGATGCCGAGTATTCTGGATACTATATCCACCCTGTTCGGATTGAGTTAACAGGGAGTTATTTTGATATCGTTCAATACCTTGAAGCTCTTGAGGCTATGCCGGTCAAATATTATTGGCGGAGCTTTTCTTATCGAGTAGAAAAGTACCCAAGTGCGCGTTTGATTCTAGAAGTGTATACACTTGGTACTAGAGAGGTCTTTATCGGTGGTTAGAGTATTGTCGTTGTTTCTGTTGATCGGTGCATCGAGTGGTTGGGCGTCTCAAGATCCTACGGCTCCGCTCAACTGGAAAAAAACAGAGCCTGAAAAAGTGGAAAAAGCGCGAGTGGTGTATCCACTGCCGACACTGCAAAGCATAGTTTGTCGTGAAAATGCTGAATGCAAAGCAATATTGAGTGGGAAAGTCGTAGATGTCGGGCAGCGGATCAATGGCTATCTCGTAAAGAAAATTGAATCGGAAAGGGTGGTGTTGTCTCGCGGAGGACGCCAATGGAAGCTAGAACTCTTTTCATTAGATATTAAACAGTAAGGTGTTAGGAAGTATATGCGTAAACTCGCTGTAGCCATCATGATTGCGTCATTAATGGGATGTTCGATGGGACATAGAGATCCTGTTGAGGCAAAAGCTGCATTGAATGAAGCTATTAACGAAGCCAATAGCCGCAGCCTGGAGCAGCTACCACCTTCTGTTGAAGCGGATCTGATGCCTGAATTGTCGGGGGATAACTCGACATCGATAGACACTGTTAAGCGTTTTCGCATTAAAGCTAACGGTGTTTCGGCCAAGGCGTTTTTTACCAGCTTGGTAAAAGGGACTGGGTTCAGCGCGGCAATACATCCGGATGTGACGGGTACCATTACTGTGAACTTAACCGATGTTGCTTTGGATGAAGTTCTGAATGTCGTGCGCGATATGTACGGCTACGACATCATTAAAACTGGCAAGGTTATCCAAGTCTACCCAGCAGGGCTCAGAACGGTGACAATTCCTGTCGATTACCTCCAGTTTAAGCGGGCAGGACGTTCGTTAACATCTATCTCGACCGGAACAATTTCCAATACTGATTCGGGCTCATCAAACAGTTCAGATAATTCAAGCTCTTCGAGCTCGAGTTCTTCCAGCTCAGCAAAAGGTGGTACTGAGATTGAAACCACTAGTGAGAGTGATTTTTGGCCGCAGCTCGAGTTGGCTGTCGCACAACTTATTGGTAACGGCAATGGGCAAAGCGTTGTCGTGACACCGCAGGCCAGTGTTATTACTGTGCGAGCATTCCCTGATGAAATCCGAGAGGTCCGCGAGTTCCTTGGTATTTCTCAGCAACGTATGCAGCGTCAAGTAATCCTAGAAGCGAAAATTCTTGAAGTCACCTTGAGTGATGGTTACCAACAAGGCATCAACTGGTCAAAAGCATTTAGCTCAAACGGTACAAACTACACTATTGGTCAAGGTTCGATTGTTAAAGACAGCAACGGCAGTATTATTCCTGCGGTGCTTCCGGGTTTAGATGCCATTGGGACATTGCTTGGTGGGCAGTCGAATTTGGTGATTTCTAGCGGCAGTTTTGATGCAGTGCTGAGCTTTATGGCAACTCAAGGAGACTTAAACGTCCTTTCTAGCCCACGAGTAACGGCTTCTAATAATCAGAAAGCAGTCATTAAAGTGGGTACCGATGAATACTACGTTACCGATCTTTCCAGCGTCGTGGGCAGTGGTGATAATTCTGAGCCTTCCCCTGAAGTTGAACTTACGCCATTCTTCTCTGGTATTTCGTTAGATGTAACCCCACAAATTGATGACCAAGGCAATGTGCTTTTGCATGTTCACCCTGCAGTCATTGATGTGGCTGAGCAAGTTAAAGAAATTGGTTTTGGCAACACACGTATCACTCTGCCATTAGCGCGAAGCTCTATTCGTGAGTCAGATTCAGTCATCCGTGCTCAGGATGGGGATGTTGTGGTGATCGGTGGTTTGATGAAGTCTAATACGATCGATCAAGTGTCTAAAGTTCCATTCCTTGGCGATGTGCCAGCTCTGGGTCATTTGTTCCGCAATACCTCTAAGATAACGCAAAAAACTGAATTGGTGATTTTGCTTAAGCCAACTGTAGTCGGTGTGAACACATGGCAAAAAGAACTTGAGCGATCGAGAGATCTGCTCCAAGAGTGGTTTCCTGACGAGCAATAAGCGATGTACTTGGAGCACTTTGGCTTTGAGCAGCCTCCATTTGGTCTGACACCATCGACAGAGCTTTTTCTGGGGTTGGGTCCTCATTATGAAGCTATTCATACGGTTCATTCTGCTTTAGAGCTGGGTGAAGGTCTTGTGAAAGTGATCGGAGAGGTCGGGACTGGCAAAACAATGGTATGCCGCATGATGGTGAAATACTTTCCTGATCATGTCCAGTTGGTTTATTTACCCAACCCTGCGCTAAACGGTGAAGAGTTGAGAGTGGCCGTTGCGGCAGAGTTGGGAATTGAAGGCCACTGCGCAAATACGCTTGTAGAAAAGATTCAGCGTCGCCTCATTGAATTGGCTCAGCAAGGAAAGCAAGTTGTAGTGTTTGTCGATGAAGCTCAAGCCTTGCCAGACGATGCGCTTGAAGTTCTACGTTTGTTCGGAAACCTCGAAACTGAAGATAAGAAGCTGCTCCATATTGTTCTTATCGGTCAACCTGAGCTAGAACAAAGGCTGCAGCAACATCATATGCGTCAACTGCGTCAGCGAATCACCTTCAGTGCTTATATTCGTCCCCTCAACTTGGATGAAGTTGTGGCCTATATTGACAGTAGACTAGAAAAGTCTGGAGGGAACAGCGCACTTTTTACCTTCAGTCAGAAAAAAGCCATATGGCAAGCGAGTCGTGGTATTCCACGTTTAATTAATCAAATTGGTCATAAAGCGTTGGTAGCAGCATGTAGCCGTGAAGATGAAAGCATTAGCAATGGGCACTTATATGATGCTATCCACGATACTTACGATAGCAAAAAGCCTAGGTTTAAGAGCCCCACATTTTGGGGGTGGAGATAGAAATGAGTGCAATCAATCAAGCATTGTCGGAACTTGCCCGTAAAAAAGGAGGCAAGATCTCTGAAATTGAGCCAGTGACGGTAAAGCCTGTGAAACAAAGGCTTGTACTGCCTTGGTTGATTGGTGGATTTGGTTTGAGCTTAGCTGTTGGTGGCTGGGCGATTTCGTATCAGACGCTGCCAGATATGCCTCCAATGTCATCAGTCGATGTAGATTCACCGATTCAACACTCAAACTCAGAGGTTGCGATTGCTTCACCGACTGCGAAAGCGACGACCCAAGGCGGGCTTATTTATCGAGCTGAGAAAATGCCGCCACCAGAGCAATCTTTGGTACCACAAGAATCACATAGTCAGACGCCTGAAATCCGCCAGCAAAACGTGTTGCTAGCTAAGGCACAAAATAACACTGTGACTAAGAAAGAGCCTTCGGTGGAGTCCGTTACTCATGGTGAAGTCGTTATCGAGCAAGTGGAATTATCGGCTGAACAGTTATCTGCTCAGGCGCAACAAAGAGCAAAAAAAGCTCTGGATAGTAATAATCTTGATGAAGCATTAGCGCAGTACCAAGAAGCATTAAAATACACTCCTTATGATGTGAAAATTCGCCAGACTTTGTCCGCTCTTTACTATGGTAAAGGTGAGGTCCGAAAATCAGCAGATTTACTGCAAAAAGGGATTGGCCTTGATCGAGATAATGTTGCTTTGCGTTTATCTCTCGCGAAATTGCTAATGAAGGAGCAGCAGAATGCTGCGGCGTTAACGGCATTAAGTGCTTTACCTGATGACGCCTCGGTCGAGTATTTATCTCTGCGAGGTGTTCTAGCACAGAAGAATAATCAAGATGAAATGGCACTGACTAGTTACAAAAAGCTCGTCGGTCTTGAGCCAGAAAGTGGTCGATGGTGGTTGGGGCTTGCTATTCAGCAAGAGCGAGCGTTGGAATTCGAACTCGCAGAGCAATCTTATAACAAGGCTTTAAAGGGATTAGGCTTATCTGGTCAGTCCCAGCAATTTGTGCGAGATCGTTTAGCCATGATTAAACAGTTGGAGAGTCAAAACAGTGCAAATTAAGCTTCGCAAACGTCTCGGAGACTTGCTAGTCGAAGAAGGGATCATTACCGAGCAACAGGTCGAGCAAGCGCTGGCCGCGCAAAAGTCGACTGGACGTAAGCTTGGCGCGGCATTAATTGAGTTAGGCTTTCTTTCTGAGCATCAAATGCTGACATTCTTGTCACAACAACTCGATATCCCACTCATCGATTTAAGTCGCGCGAATGTCGATATTGATGCTGTGCAATTACTGCCTGAAGTGCATGCTCGTCGTTTGCGTGCATTAGTGATTAGCCGACAGCAAGATACCCTGCGCGTCGCAATGAGTGATCCGGCTGATTTATTTGCCCAAGAAGCATTGTTAGGACAGCTGCCTCAATATGGTATTGAGTTCGTTATAGCTCCAGAAAAGCAGTTAGTCGACGGGTTTGATCGCTACTATCGACGAACAAAAGAGATCGCATCTTTCGCAGAGCAGTTACAAGCCGAACACCAAGTGACAGAAGCGTTTGATTTTAGCATCGAAGGTGAAGACAGTGATGAGGTTACGGTTGTTAAACTCATTAACTCTTTGTTTGAAGATGCGATTCAAATTGGCGCATCCGATATTCACATTGAGCCCGATGCCAATGTCCTTCGCCTTAGACAACGAATTGATGGCGTGTTACATGAAACCTTGTTGAACGAAGTCAATATTGCTCCAGCGCTTGTATTGCGTTTGAAGCTGATGGCTAACCTTGATATTTCGGAGAAACGTCTTCCACAAGATGGCCGATTTAATATTAAGGCGAAAGGTCAATCTGTTGATATTCGTATGTCGACAATGCCCGTTCAGTATGGCGAATCGGTGGTGATGCGTTTACTTAATCAGTCTTCAGGTGTACGTAAACTGGATGATTCGGGAATCCCAGCGCATTTACTCGAGCGTTTGCGTCGTCAATTAAAGCGTCCGCATGGCATGATTTTGGTTACAGGACCAACAGGTTCAGGTAAAACGACGACCCTTTACGGTGCATTGAGCGAATTGAACGTGCCCGGTAAGAAGATCATTACTGCCGAAGATCCAGTTGAGTATCGTTTGCCACGAGTGAATCAAGTGCAGGTTAACCCTAAAATTGATCTCGATTTCTCAACGGTTCTGAGAACATTTCTTCGTCAAGATCCAGATATTATTCTGATCGGTGAGATGCGTGATCAAGAAACTGTGGAAATTGGTCTACGCGCAGCTTTAACAGGTCACTTAGTGCTAAGTACGTTGCACACCAATGATGCTGTTGATAGCGCTTTACGCATGATGGACATGGGGGCTCCTGGCTATCTGGTAGCAAGTGCTGTACGAGCTGTTGTTGCACAGCGATTAGTTCGTAAGGTTTGCCCGGATTGTAAGACAGACGATACGGTAGACGAGGCTCGTAAGCAGTGGCTCACGCAGCGATTCCCAAATCAAGTTGAAACGACTTTTGTTCGTGGGCGAGGTTGTCAAAACTGTAACTTAACTGGTTATAGAGGGCGAATCGGGGTATTTGAGATGCTAGAGCTAGAAAATGACATGATGGACATGCTCCGCGCCAGTGATGCTGTTGGCTTTTCTCGAGTGGCTCGCCAGTCCCCATCCTACAAGCCTCTGTTAGCATCAGCGATGGAACTAGCGATTAACGGGGCGGTAAGTCTTGATGAGGTGATGAGCTTAGGAGAAGGCGATTCCTCTGGGGTAGAGCAGGCGATCTATATTTAGGTTCTGATATGGCAGTGTTTCGTTATCAAGGTCGAAATCTAGATGGTTCAGCGGTTTCAGGTGAAATAGAAGCAGCGAATCAAGAAGCGGCCGCTGAACAGTTGATGAGTAAAGGTGTTATCCCGATCCAGGTTAAGCAAGGAAAGGGAAAATCGCCTTTGGATATCGATCTAAAGCAGATCTTTACCCCAGCTGTGCCGCTTGAGTCTTTAGTTATATTCTGCCGTCAGTTATTTAGTTTAACCAAAGCAGGCGTCCCGCTGCTGCGTTCAATGAAAGGTCTGAGTACTAACTGTTCGAACAAGCAATTACACGCGGCATTAGAAGAGGTCACTCAAGAGTTAACTAACGGCCGAAGTCTTGCTAGCTCGATGCAAATGCACCCTAAAGTATTTAGCCCATTATTCGTCTCTATGATCAATGTTGGTGAGAATACGGGTCGTTTAGATCAAGCCTTAATGCAGTTGGCAAATTACTATGAGCAAGAAGTAGAAACGCGTAAACGAATTAAAACGGCCATGCGCTACCCTACCTTTGTGATCAGCTTTATTGTTGTCGCTTTGTTTATATTGAATGTCAAAGTGATTCCACAGTTTGCGAGTATGTTTAGCCGTTTTGGTGTCGATCTTCCTCTACCGACGCGGATACTGATTACTACATCCGATTTTTTTGTGAATTATTGGATGTTCATGATTGCAGCGATTGTCGGAGGGCTATTTGGCTTCAATGCTTGGTTAAAAACCGCCAACGGCCGAGAGAAGTGGGATAAATTTCGATTAAAGATGCCTATTGTTGGCCCCTTGGTAAATCGGGCTCAGTTATCACGCTTTTCTCGCACGTTTGCTCTAATGCTTAAAGCAGGTGTCCCTCTTAACCAATCACTTGCATTAGCAGCAGAAGCCTTGGGCAATAAGTTCCTTGAAAATAGATTGTTAGAAATGAAAGCGTCTATTGAAGCTGGGGGAACCATTTCTTCTACCGCGATCAATAGCGGGATTTTTACCCCCTTGGTTATTCAAATGATTTCCGTTGGTGAAGAGACGGGACGAATAGATGAGCTATTGTTAGAAGTAGCAGACTTTTATGATCGGGAAGTGGACTACGACTTAAAAACGCTAACCGCTCGAATTGAACCGATACTTTTGGTAGTCGTTGCTGGGATGGTGTTGATTTTAGCGTTGGGTATTTTCTTGCCGATGTGGGGAATGCTGGATGCTATCAAAGGGTAGTACTTTTGCTCTTATTCGAAGGTCGCGATTTTCGGTTTGGTTTTTTGTTGTGGTGGTGTTAATCGCCAGCTTTATCTCGGCTTTTCAGAATGTTGAGAACGAAGCCAGTGATAGTGCCTATTTGGTAGCAAGTAAACGCATCATTGAAACAGCGAGTTTTTACAAGCAAAAATGGTTGCTCAAGGATCAACCGAGCGAGATTAAAGTGGGCTCTGAGATGTTAACCATTTCGCAAAATGGTTGGGTGCTACCGCTAGATTCGTCGGGCGATATTGATTGTGACTATTGGCTAAGAGTACTCTATCCGGATAAGAGAATTCTGGATAGTCTACCTATCAATATTTTGAATCTTACCGAAGGCTCACATTATCGTTGTGACTATGACTACGGTATGAATCGGCATGTTGTTATCGATCTGAACTATAAGCACTTTTCTGCTAAAGTTGTTTTAGTTGCAGAGTAAGAAATTTGTCTAAGAACAATAGCGATATTGTTTGTTGGCAGTATAATACGCAGTACTGATAAGTGGATTAATTGTATATGTTTAAGAAACAGTCTGGCTTTTCGCTGGTTGAACTCGTCGTAGTGATTGTTGTTGTAGGTTTGCTTGCTGTTGCGGCATTACCAAGGTTTTTAGACGTTACTGACGAAGCGAAGAAAGCAAGCGTTGAAGGCGTTGCTGGCGGCTTTGCCACAGGGGTTCTTTCTGCCCGTGCGCAATGGGAAGCGGAAGCGAGACCTTCAACGACAATTAATACCGAAAAATACAACACTGTTGATTATGACGGCGTGGACTTTTGGTTAACGCGCTCAAAAGATAGTAATGGGGCAGATACGGGCTTTCGTGATGGTTATCCGTACGCAATCAATGAAGATAATACTTCTTACCCAACTAGCTTAACGGATCAGTCGTGTATAGATTTAATGGATAATCTTTTGCAAAACCCGCCGAGCGTTGGCACCGTGGCGGATGCAAATAGTAACAGCAATATAAAGTATTCAGCGCAAGCGGATAATGGCGCCTCAACTTGTACTTATGTTCAGCAAGAAGGTGGCTCTGAACATCAGTTTGTGTATGAAATTGAAACTGGTCGTGTGACCGTGACGCTGCAGTAGTCCTGCGCTAATAACATAGAGAGATAGAAACTATGAAAAGACAAGGCGGTTTCACCCTAATTGAACTAGTGGTGGTAATTGTTATTTTGGGTATTCTTGCAGTTACTGCAGCGCCAAGATTCTTGAACTTACAAGATGACGCGCGTAATGCTTCACTTCAAGGTTTAAAAGGTGCGATTGATGGTGCAGCAGGCATTGTCTATGGTAAGGCGGCCATTGAGGGTGTTGAGGCAAGTGGTGCATCTAACGTAGATGGTATTACTACTGCATTTGGCTACCCAACAGCGGATGTTGCTGGTATCGGTGCTGCTGTTGTTGGACTAACAGATGATTGGAGTACGGCTGCAAGCGGGTCTTCATTAGTTATTACGTTTGATGACGCCGCAAATGCTACGACTTGTTATGTTCAGTACAACCCAGCAACGGGGACGGCTGTTTCAGAAGCGGCTTCCTCTGTTGTAGTGACAGGTACAGGCTGTCAATAATTCCTTAGGGCCAGCAATGCTGGCCTTTTTCTTATCTAAAGAATTCCCTTTAGGCCGATAAATCCTTCTCAAAATGGCGACAAAGCTCATACTGTTAGCCCATTCTCTCTTATAATCAAATCAGTAAATTTAATTACTTAGGTTGTTTATGAACCTCAGACGGATACAGGGTTTCACTCTGGTAGAGCTAATTGTTGTGATCTTACTGTTAGCTATTATTTCGGCTTATGCTGCAAGTCGTTTTTCAGGGCGTGGGGATGTGGCGGCTGCTGTATTGCAGCATCAGGTGGTATCCGTTGTACGTCAGGTTCAAGTGAATCGTATGCAGTCGAATATTACGGCAAGTGCCGCCTTAGCGAGTAATCAGAACTTTACCTTAGATGTTGAAACCCGCTGTGTCGGTTCAGAAGCCGCTTGCTCCCAGCGCTCAGACTCTCGCAGTGATTGGGTTTCTTCTGAGTTGGTCCGTTTTTCTTCAGCGCCTAGTGCACCTATTCGATTTGATCTGCTTGGAAACCCAGTAGGTAACGCCGCATCAGGTGCATCTATTTCAATCATTTCTAGTGAAGAAACCTGCCAGGTGACAATAAATGCTCAAGGGTACGTATCGCTTGGAGGTTGCTCATGACGAGAGCACGTGGCTTCACTTTAATAGAGAGCATCATTGTAATTGTGGTTATTGGGTTTGCGATGATTACCATTACCCAGTTTTTAGTGCCTCAAATTACTCGCTCAGCTAACCCACATTATCAGGTAAGAGCAGCGGCATTGAGTCAGAGTGTCATGTCGATGGTGCTAGCCAGAGGCTTTGATGAGTACAGTGATTTTTCCAGTGGAGAATTACGTTGTGGTGAAGGCGCTGCAGTAGGAACGTCTCACCAGTACTGTTCAGGTACCCATGCTTCGGTGAATGATTTAGGTTCTGATGGCGAAACTATCGCAACATATAATGATGTCGATGACTATATTGGCTGTTGGGAGCCCAATGGTGCTAATGGATGTAAGGACTTAAACGTATTGGTGGGCGATGGTGTAGGGAATACGACGTATCAAAACTTTCGTTTGGATATTCAAGTCGCCTATCAAGAAGTCAGTCTTATCAAGCAAGTTACTCTAACGGTCTCAGCCCTGAACCAAACTCCTATTGAGTTACAGGCTTATAAAGGGAACTACTGATGAAGCGGTCTGGATTCACTCTAATTGAAATGGTCATAACCCTAGTTGTTGGGAGTATTCTTGTCCTTGGTATTGCGGGCTTTGTAGATTTAGGGGCGAGAGGATACAGCGACACCATTGACCGTCAGCGTATGCAAACACAAGCTAAGTTTGTATTGGAGAAAATGAGTCGAGAAGTTCGCCATGCGGTTCCTAATATGTTTAGTAATGATCTGATGGCGGGAGCGACTGACTGTATCTCTTTTTATCCCATCGTGACATCCGGATTCTATGCTGTCTCGGGAGCTGATTTACAGTTTGTCATTGGTGATGAGAATATGGCAGTGGGAGATCTAAGTCCGCTCAACTTAGTTGTCAATCCAACGGAATCAACACCAAGTAGCAATGTCTTTGCATTGAATAGCGTTTCAAGTGCTAACGACGTGTTCGTGCTTGTCGACGAGGCAAACAACTTAGTCGGGAATTCCGTATCTCGTCGCCACTATATCTACAATCCAAACGGTGAAGTGAGTTATTGCCTCATCAATCAACAAGTTCAGCGCTTGGTCAATCGAACCAATCTCACGCCTGTGTCAGACAATGGGGTGAGTGGAAGCTTGGATTACTCACCAGCCACTGTGCAAAACAATGGTGGGGTGCACATTAATCTAAACTTTACTAATGAAGATGGTGATGAGTCGACGAACTTTCGTCAAAACGTGCAGGTGTTAAATGTCCCATAGTAAATATCAAACCGGTAGCCTGTATATTGTTGTGATTTTCGTTTTGGTCGTGATGGGCTTTCTTGCGTCCAGTCTAAGCCGTATTGAATGGTCCAACAGCGATGCACACAGTAAAGACATAATAGGACTTCAGGCGTCATTTTCTGCTCATTCAGCCAACGAAATAGTGCTTAGAGAGATATATCCGCCTAGAAGTAATGTCACTGATGAATTTGATGTTGCCACTGCTTGTTCGATTGTCGATGGAACCACAAGAGCGATTCCCTCAGTTGTGAGTTGCTCTGATGTCTCAGTCACGTGTGGTGCAAGAGGTGGCGTGCTAGCCGATGGTAGCCAAATGTTTGTTTTAAGCTCCGCAGTCACTTGTGGTACGGGCATTAACGAAATGCGACGTAGCCAAGAAGTATGGTTAAGAGGTCAATAGGAATGGTTAGGTTGTTACAGCTGCTATTAGTCTTTGCGCTTAGTTTGTTTTCTCCGAGTTTGCTTGCTCTTGACCTTGCGGAGATGTGCCGTACTTTTCCTAATCCAGCTCAAGGCTGGCAATCAACCACAAGCAGGCTCACGATTAACCAGCAGAAAACCATCAATTCACCTCACCTGGATTATTACATTGCCGGTTGGAGTGAGAGCTTTGTTACTGACAATATTAGGGCTTGTGGTGATTCGGAGTGGGAGTGTGGCAGCTCAAAAACGAAGCTACTCGTACCTTTTGATAATGTTATCGACTACAGTCAATTCACCAGTTGTGAGGCGGGTTTTTGTTCGGCTGGGGCAACGAGCGACAAAGGCAGTAAGCCAACGGTCACGACCTATGATTTTTCAAGAGTGAACAAAAGTTTAACGGTAAGTGATTTTGATAATGTTAATTGTGGTAGTTGGTGTACGGTCAATATCGATGATGCTCAAAAGCAAGTAACCTTGACCGTAACCGGTAACTTTAGCAACCTCATCATCAACAATACATATTACGATTATGAAGTGAGAGTAAAACTCACCCCTGGATATATTGTTAAAGACTTTACTGCAAACGCTGCTGCTACATTAGATTTTACTGCTCCCGGTCGGTACTTACATCATAAACTCTCTGTATTGGCGCCAGGGTCCAAATTAGAGTTTGGTAGTGATGTTCAATTGAAAATTGTAGTAGACGCAGCTCGACCGTCAGATAGAGGTTTTGTCTACATTGGTGCTTCAGTCGATGTAGAAACTCAAGAAACGGAGACAGATACACTATGGATAAATGCGCCTGAAGGCGATGTGTGGTTTCGAGATCGAGTGAGCGCTGTTGATATTCACGCTCTGATTTCGGCTAACCATGTCCGAATAGGAAGTGGGACTTATGTATTTGGCGCAGTTTCAACTCCTGAGCTGACGATGCCTAGTCAACACAGTGCTATCGTCGGTCAAAGTGCCTGTTTTAGTGATCCCACGCCTTCGCCTGTTGCGAAGTTCCATCTAGAAGAGTCTTGGTCTGGCAATAGTGGCGAGGTGAAGGACACGTCTGGCAACAACCATCATGGTACCGCTGTCAATGGAGTCACGAGTGCGGTTGATTTACCTGCTTGGCCTAATGATGCCAATAGCTTTGGCACGTGTGGTTATGGAGATTTTTCTCGTGTTAGTGACCAATATGTGGAAGTTCCTCATTCTTCACAGTTAAGTATGAGTGAAGAAGTCTCTGTTTCAGCATGGATATATCCCAAGAGTTACCCTTCCTCCGATCTTGCGTCAATTGTAACGAAAGATACTAACTATGAGTTTCATCTGACTTCGAGTGGTTATATCTATTGGTACTGGCAGGTGAATACCTCTGGTTATCCTGCTTATAACCTATACAGTGCTCGGACCGTGCCATTGAATCAATGGACTCACGTTACGGTGACTTATGATGCCAATCGTCCCACTCAAGCGAAAATGTACATAAATGGACAACTGAGTTCTTATTACTATGTACCTATTCTAACGCCGAAATTATTGACAAATACG
This sequence comes from Vibrio sp., assembly GCF_984391705.1. Classification (NCBI taxonomy): domain Bacteria; kingdom Pseudomonadati; phylum Pseudomonadota; class Gammaproteobacteria; order Vibrionales; family Vibrionaceae; genus Vibrio; species Vibrio sp. Next base: position 57,799 of record NZ_CFHWOM010000009.1, read on the forward strand.
ATGCCTTTCCAGATTGGTCAAGACCAAGCTTATCGAGGGTTTGATGGCTTTATTGATGAAGTGCAATTGTACAGTTCTGCCCTATCTTCTGCGCAAGTATTAGATGTCTACAATGAAAGGCACTTATGTCAGGACCAGTCGAAGAACCTGGCGCTAAAAATTACTCCGCTAACAGCTTCTGGTTTAGCATGTGATGGTATTCCAATTGATTTTTCTTTGATTGATGCTGATACCGGAAATGTTGTGGATGGGGAAGGGCAAAGTTTGTTCGTCGAAACTTTCCCTGTTTCAGGTCGGGATTACGCTTGTTGGAGTCCTGATGGCAACATGACAACGGCCCAATGTAAGAATGACCATGATTACAATGCAGTCTTTCCGAATGGTTCCCCTGCGACAGTTAGAGGTTTTATTCACAGCAAGTTTATTAATGATTATAACATCACTGCAAACGTCAGTAGCGAGGGCTTAACTGAGTCGGCGGGACCTTACGTTTTTCTTGCCCAAAGCGCGAGTATCGTGCCGTCTGATGGTGTAGACGGTAACGACTTTTATCAGGTTGCGGGGCGTGAATTTCCTTTTCGAGTGATGGTGCGTGGTGCGCAAGGCTCAGGGAACCAACTCAATTGTAGAGTCATTGACGTTGACGGAAGTGTCGTTGTCGATCTTTCAACAACGCAGCTGCCTGCGAGTAGTTCTAGTCGGATGCAGATCTCATACAATAATCGTCCTTGGGAAGAAGCAAATACTCGTATACCACTGACCTTTAGAGATGGGGTGGCTGGTGGGACAGAAGCCGCGGCTGATGGCTCGTTAAAACTGAGATTTGATGATGCAGGGATTGTCGACTTGACCGGAACGGGTGATACGGGAGTTCAAAACCTGACTTCAACAGAGCGATTTTACTTTCGTCCCTTTGCCACCACATTCTGTGCACAAAATGGGGCGCTGCCTGACAATACTACTGAAGCAACCGGCGGTCTTGCGAGCGCAGGCTCCAATGTGGACGTTTACCTTAAGGCATTTAACTGGCAATCAAGTTTAGATAGTAATAATGATGGGATACCTAATTCGGGATTGAAGGCGACCAGTTTGTGTGGAGTTCCGACAACGGCCAGTTACTTCACTCATAATGGCTATATCGCTCAGTCAGTATTGCAACAGCTGCCCGTGGCGTACCCTTCCGGAGGCGTTTTAGGGAGCTTATCACTTGATGGATTACCTTTGGACGGTCTAAGTGTCGAGGTACTTCAGTCAGAAGTGAATCAATCGCGAGCCTTAAATTGGACTGATGTTGGGACTCTAGCGATTTCTGCGGGACAAGATAACTATCTATCACAATCGGGTTTTAATATTCCGGGAGTAACTGCAGAAATTGGTCGCTTCTATCCCGCAAGTTTCAATATTACTCGCTCTGATTGGCAAGCTGTTGTTGGCCAAGGGGGGATCGCGTATTTGGATCAAGCCTATAACCGTGCTGAGATAGAGGTCGTGCCTTATCCTTTGGGATCAACAACCCCAGTAAGTAACTATCATTTGTTGGCCAGTGCGTTGCAAGCCAGCTTCAGTGTTAAGCAAGATAGTAATATTCCGAATGAATTGACGCTGGATCTAGCGAGTGGCGGTTGGTCTGCAGCAGGAGATGGAACATCTCATTGGTTAGTGAGTGACAGCAACGCAGTACTGGCACGTAATTACGTTTCTGAAACACCCTCGCGAACTGCGGCTAATGGGCCATTTAACACGGGGAGCGCTTCTTCGGTGGCCACTGAGTTTGGTTTGAATTTATTGCCAGCGAGCGATCCTGCTTCTTTTGATCCTCTTGCTGCTGTTACCGAGCAAAATCTGCCAAGTCAACCACCAGCGCGTTACGGTCGTTTGGTATTACATAGTGCCACCACTAGTACGACAAGCAGCGTTGAAGTCCCGCTTAGAGTTGAGTTTTGGAATGGTAATACGTTTGAAGTGAATACTGATGACAGTGTCTCTGAGCTAGCAACGTCAACCAGTTATGTATGCAAAGAGACCGTGTGGCCTTCTGGGACGACTTCAGGCTCAGCGCTGAGTGGCTCAGATTCGGCCCCTTGGGAACATGTTACTTCTGGTGAAAGTGATGCTGTACGAGCTGAGCCTGACAGCTCTCATACTGTCCGTGAACAAGTCCAATTTTGGATGCGATTAGGCGGTGAACGTCCGGATGGCATTACAACAGGGTGTGGTAATAGCCTTAATCAACCGTGGCTTCAATATGATTGGCGAGGTCTGGGTGATGAGGATCCGTCTTCGGTGGTGACTTTTGGTATATATCGCGGTAATGATCGAGTGATCTTCCGAGGTGAGCCTGGCTTAATTGGACAGTAATTTTTGTTATTTATCTGCCTATCGTTAGGAATCTGTTAGAAATTGCGGGTTTCAGCCCATGTTTACACTTCAATGCCTTGCTGTAGCGGCAAGGCATTGGTACATTTAGTGCAATTTTCTATCTTATAATTCTTTCAGGACGAGCGAAGAATATGTTCAAAAAACTTCGTGGCATATTTTCAAATGACCTATCAATCGATTTAGGTACTGCCAATACTCTTATCTACGTTAAAGGACAGGGCATTGTCCTAGACGAGCCTTCAGTAGTTGCAATCCGTCAAGACCGTAACCGCGCAGGCAAAAGTGTCGCTGCTGTAGGTCACGCTGCAAAACAAATGCTAGGCCGTACGCCAGGTAACATTTCTGCTATCCGTCCAATGAAAGATGGCGTTATTGCCGACTTTTACGTGACAGAAAAAATGTTGCAGCACTTCATTAAACAGGTACACGACAATAGCGTGCTAAAACCAAGCCCACGAGTTTTGGTTTGTGTTCCATGTGGCTCGACTCAAGTTGAGCGCCGTGCAATCCGTGAATCAGCATTAGGTGCAGGTGCTCGAGAAGTTTATCTTATCGATGAGCCAATGGCGGCGGCAATTGGTGCTGGTCTTCGCGTATCAGAACCAACAGGTTCTATGGTGGTTGATATTGGTGGTGGTACCACAGAAGTGGCGGTTATCTCACTAAATGGTGTGGTCTACTCATCTTCAGTTCGTATCGGTGGTGACCGTTTTGATGAAGCGATCATCAACTACGTGCGTCGCAACTACGGCAGTTTGATCGGTGAAGCGACAGCTGAAAAGATCAAACATGAAATCGGTTCAGCTTACCCTGGTGATGAAGTAGAAGAAATTGAAGTACGTGGTCGCAACCTTGCGGAAGGTGTACCTCGTAGCTTTAGCCTAAACTCGAATGAAATTCTTGAAGCACTACAAGAGCCTTTAACGGGCATTGTGTCTGCAGTTATGGTTGCTCTAGAGCAATGTCCACCTGAGCTAGCTTCTGATATTTCAGAAAACGGCATGGTTCTAACTGGTGGCGGTGCTCTACTGAAAGACCTGGATCGTTTACTGACTGAAGAGACGGGTATCCCTGTTGTGATTGCAGAAGATCCTCTGACTTGTGTTGCTCGTGGCGGCGGTAAAGCTTTAGAAATGATCGACATGCACGGTGGCGATCTATTTAGCGAAGAATAATCGTAGTGCCTAGTGGAAAACTAGGGTTATAGAGATAAGGAACTCATATTCAATGAAGCCTATTTTTGGCCGAGGACCTTCACTTCAATTACGTCTGTTTTTTGCCGTTATTTTATCAGCCAGCCTTATGCTGGCTGATAGTCGTTTAGGTGCATTTGCTCAAGTACGTTACTTTCTGAATAGCATGGTTGCTCCGATTCAGTACTTGGCTGATGTCCCTCGTGTGATGTTTGATGGAGCTTACGAGCGATTCAATGTTCGTCAAAACTTCATGGAAAGTAATCACTCTCTTAAACGAGAAGTCTTGCGCCTTAAAAATGACCTCCTTCTTCTTGACCAATATCGAGAAGAAAACATACGCCTGCGTAAACTGCTAGGTTCTTCTTTTGTTCGCGATGAGCGTAAAGTAGTAACCGAAGTCATGGCTGTTGATACGTCACCATATCGTCACCAAGTGGTTATTGATAAGGGCCAAATCGATGGTGTCTATGTTGGCCAGCCTGTTGCCAACGAAAAAGGCATTGTTGGCCAAGTAACGTTTGTTTCGGCTCATAATAGCCGAGTGTTGCTCCTAACAGACAGCCTAAGTGCAATTCCAGTTCAAGTGATTCGTAATGATATCCGTGTTATAGCATCAGGCAGTGGCAACATGGAGCGAATTAATTTGGATCATATTCCAATTAGTTTGGACATTCAGGAAGGCGATCTACTGCTTACTTCCGGACTTGGTGGGGTATATCCGGAAGGGTATCCAGTTGCCCATGTTGCGAACGTAGAGCGAGATAACGCTAGAGAGTTTGCTTTGATTGAAGCTGAGCCTGTGGTCGATTTTGAGCGACTTCGCTATCTGCTGTTGATCTGGCCAAGTGACTCGCGCCAGGAGAAAATTCAACAAGCAGCGCCGGAAAATATGCAAGAGGTAGTGACGAATGGCGAATAGTATCTTTAAAGGGCGAATCGTCATTCTATGCTCGTTCTTGATTGCTCTTACCTTGCAAACCATTCCATGGCCAGGAACACTGGATCTTATTCGTCCATCATGGCTTCTCTTGGTGACCTGCTATTGGGTACTGGCTCTGCCGCATCGTGTTAACGTGGGCAGCGCTTTATTGCTGGGCCTTTTATGGGACTTACTTCTAGGTTCGACCTTGGGGATCCGTGGCATGATGATGTCGATTGTTGTCTACCTTGCTGCGTTGAACTTTCTTGTGATACGCAATATGGCGCTTTGGCAACAAGCGATTCTTATTGGTCTGCTTTCAATGTTATTAGATGTGTTGATCTTCGGTGGTGAGTACCTAATTCAAGATGTTACATTTAATCCAGTCTCGCTATGGAGTGGGCTAATTAACTGTATTTTGTGGCCTTGGATGTTCCTTCTTATGCGTCGTATCAGACGTCACTGGCATGTGAGATAACTATGGGTAAATCATTGATATTGGCATCGGGCTCTCCTAGACGTAAAGAGCTATTACAGCAGCTTGGTTACCCATTTACGATCTTGGTTACTAATGTAGAAGAGTCTCAGCATGCTGGTGAGCAGGCTGAGCAATACGTTGCCCGTTTGTCACAAGATAAGGCTTTGGCTGCGTTAAATCAGCAACCGGATAATGTGGTATTGGGTTCCGATACAATCGTGGTATGTGACAACCAAGTGCTGGAAAAGCCTCTAGACTTAGCACATGCCAAGCAAATGCTCATGATGTTGTCAGGTAGGTCGCATCAGGTAATGACAGCGGTCACCGTTGTGAGCAAAGAAAAACAAGAGACGGTCGTTGTTACGACCGATGTGTGGTTCAAAACCTTGTCAGAAAATGAAGTAGAACAATATTGGCATACAGGTGAGCCATGCGATAAAGCTGGTAGTTATGGTATTCAAGGAATCGGTGGGCGTTTTGTTACTCGTATCGAAGGAAGCTATCACGCAGTGGTAGGACTTCCACTATTTGAAACTGACCAGCTGCTGCAAAAATTTTTATAATTTAAATTGAGGTGCGCTCATGAGTGCAGAGTTGCTGATCAACGTGACCCCGAGTGAAACTCGAGTGGCCATGATTGAAGGGGGAACCCTACAAGAAATCCATGTAGAACGTGAAGCTAAACGTGGCATTGTTGGTAATATCTATAAAGGTAAAGTGAGTCGTGTGCTACCGGGCATGCAGGCTGCTTTTGTTGATATTGGATTAGATAAAGCCGCTTTCTTACATGCGTCAGATATTGTGCCGCATACCGAATGTGTTGCTGAAAATGAAAAACAGCAGTTCCAAGTCCGAGATATTTCAGAGCTTGTTCGTCAAGGGCAAGATATCGTCGTTCAGGTGGTTAAAGACCCACTTGGAACGAAAGGCGCTCGCTTAACCACTGACATCACCCTGCCTTCTCGTTATTTAGTCTTCATGCCTGGAGCAAGTCATGTCGGTGTTTCGCAGCGTATTGAAAGCGAAGATGAACGCAATCGCTTGAAGAAAGTCGTTGGCCATTATTGCGATGAAAATGGTGGCTTTATCATTCGTACCGCGGCAGAAGGTGCGTTGGATAAAGAGTTGTCGCAAGATGCAGCTTTTCTTAAACGTCTTTGGTCGAAGGTGATGGAGCGTCGTGCTAAATACAAGACCCGTTCAACTTTGTACGGTGAGTTGGGTCTTTCTCAGCGCATCCTACGTGACTTTGTCGGTACTGAGTTGACTAAGATTCTGGTGGACTCACGTCAGGAGTTTGAAAACCTGAAAGAATTTACCTCTGAATATGTGCCTGAGCTTACTGAGAAGCTAGAGCTGTATGAAGGTGATAAGCCTATCTTTGACATGTACGACACCGAGAATGAGATCCAGCGTTCTTTGGAGCGTAAGGTAGAGCTTAAATCGGGTGGTTACCTCATTATCGATCAAACTGAAGCAATGACGACGGTCGATATCAACACTGGGGCTTTTGTTGGGCGTCGTAATCTTGAAGAGACGATATTCAACACTAACGTTGAAGCAACACAAGCGATTGCTCGTCAACTTCGGCTGCGTAACCTAGGTGGTATCATCATCATCGACTTTATTGATATGGCGTCTGATGAACATCGTAAGCGTGTACTCACTTCGTTAGAAGCTGCTCTCGATAAAGATCGGGTAAAAACTAACATTAATGGTTTTACTCAGCTTGGTTTAGTTGAAATGACGCGTAAGCGTACTCGTGAAAGTATTGAACATATTCTCTGCTCTACGTGTCCAACTTGTGAAGGGCGTGGAAGTGTCAAAACGGTTGAAACGGTGTGTTACGAGATTCTGCGTGAGATCACTCGAGTGAACCGTGCATATGATGCTGATAAATTTGTAGTGTATGCCTCACCAGCAGTAGCAGATACGCTTCATGGTGAAGAGTCTCACGCTCTGGCTGAACTGGAAGTGTTCATTGGTAAGCAAGTTAAGATTCAAGCTGAGCCTTTGTATATTCAAGAGCAGTTTGATGTCGTTATGATGTAAAGGTTGTATGTGAGCTCAGCAACAACTCGTATAGCAAGATTTGTATTGTGGATAGTCGTTACTGCGTTGGTTTTACTTGCCATCGCTGTGACGGCTTTACGTATTACTCTACCGCAACTTAATCACTTTCAAGATCCGATTAAGAACTGGGTGAGTACCAGTACAGGCTTTGATCTAGAAATCGCTGAAATCAATGGTTTTTGGCGTAATACCCACCCATCGATTTCGCTGCAAAACATCCATGTTAATACGCCTAAAAGTAGTGGAATTACGTTCAGTGCAGATAAGGTTGAGGTTGAACTTGACCTCTTCCAATCGATCTTACAGCAACAACCCGTCGTTGCAGACCTTAGTATCCACCAACTGGCACTCGATATTACATCCGTTGAAGCGGTTAGGAACGAGCAAGACAAGCCGGTACTTGAACCGAAAGGCTCTCAGCAGAATGTCATCAATCAACTGGATTCTTTGTTGTTAAGACAGCTTGATGATTTTTCCTTATTAGACTCAACGATTTTATTTCAAGGGATTGATGGCACGGAACGTCAACTTGATATTGCGAAGTTACGTTGGCAAAACAATGGTCGCCATCACTTAGCCGATGGCGAGATTAGCTTTGCTGATAGCAGCATTAACTCTGCGAAAGTGAAAGCGAACTTTGTGGATTATGGTTCGCTTAATGACGTCAGTGGGGAGTTCTACGTCTCCGCGCAAAATGTCTTGGTGACGCCTTGGCTGACGAAATACCTCAAAACAGAAACGGGCATTGATAAAGGACAACTAAGCTTCAACGCATGGTTAACTTTGCAACATTCTAAGCCAGTGGGCGCTTACTTAGAACTAGAAGCCTCTGAGTTAAGTTGGCAAGAAGGTCAGCGCCATGAATTGATGATTGAATCAGGTGCCTTTGAATTAGAGCCAACCCCAAATGGCTGGCAAGTAAATGCTCACTCACTCGATTTGCGCACAGACGATACCCAGTGGCCAGAGTTGGACATGGCATTTGATTGGCAGCCAAAGCTCTGGCGTTTGAATATCTCTCAACTTGATATCGCTGCAGTGACGCCATTTGTAAAGCTCGCACCTGAATCGATGCAGATGACTCAGTTACTTGAAACCCTAGCGATTGGTGGATTGGTTGAAGATATTCGCATTTCAATGGGCGATGATATCGAGAGCCTGAAGTACTCCGCGGAATTGTCGAATGGCTCCATATCACAATGGGAGTTGCTGCCTGGAGTGCATCACCTTTCCGCTGTGGTCAATGGCAGTTGGGATCAAGCGCGCGCTAAACTCAATTTGATTGATGATACTTTGCCGTATGGCGAGGTATTTCAAGCTCCGCTCAACATTAAACAGGGGGCGGTCGATATTGTTTGGCAACAGGATGATTTAGGTTGGCGTTTGTGGGCAGACAAAGTCACTGCCGCAACCCCAGATCTGCAAGTATTAGGCGCATTTCGACTCGATTTCCCTAAAGAAAGTAGCCCTTTCTTGTCTTTTTATGCGGAAGCGGATTTATACAATGCGGGTGAAACCTGGCGTTATTTGCCAGCGTTAGCATTAGGTCGAGATCTGACAGACTACCTTTCTACCGCAATTCAAGCGGGCAAGGTTAACACCTCTAAATTGCTGTGGTATGGCGAGTTGGCTCAATTCCCATATAAGAACAACGACGGCATGTTTCAAGCCTGGGTCGGACTAAAAGAAGCGAAGTTCAGCTTCGATACCGCCTGGCCGCCAATCACGGACTTACAGCTCGATCTATTGTTCCAAAATGACGCTATGTATTTGGATTCACGCAGTGCAACGTTACAGAACGTAAAAGCGAAACGAATCACTGGGCGTATACCTGAGTTGGCTGAAGGTGGGCACATTGAGATTGAAGCCAGTGCCATTGCACAAGGTAATGCGGTACGCGACTACATGAACACAACACCATTGGTTGACTCAGTGGGTGCGGCGTTGACTGCTGTGCAAGTTCAAGGTCCTGTAACATCGAGTTTCCAACTTAAGATTCCATTCGATAGCGATCTTGATGCAAGGGCATGGGGATATGCCGATCTATCTGACAGCCGAGTTGAGATTGAAACGCCGCCAATGAGTTTGGCTAATGTGAGCGGTCGAATTGAGTTTGATAATGATGTTGTTAAGGCTGCAGGGTTATCTGCTCAGTTACTTGAGCAAGATGTGGCGATTGATTTCTCTGGTGAAAATGTTGGTCAAGGCTATGGCGTAGATATTGATGTTGTTGGTGATTGGGACATAAAGCCGATTGGTCCTTATATAGGTACTAAGTGGACCGACCCTTTGCAAGGTCATGCGCCATGGCGGATGGGAATCGATATCCAACTCAATGACGTTGGCTTTACCTACCAAATTGATACGACTGCTGATCTCCGAATGGTAACGAGTGATTACCCGTATCCGCTGAATAAGGAGAGTCAGCAATCAGGTAAGGCAAGATTACAGGCATCAGGTAATCAAGAGAGTATTACGGCACGACTACAGTTGCCGAACCTAAAGTATCAAGCTGAAATTGATATTCGTCCTGATACTCCGGTATTAAGAGCAACCAATTTAGTTCTAGGTAAAGGCAGTTTTAAAATCAGTCCTGTGGCTGGCCATCAAGCTCAAATTCGCACAGACCGCTTTGAGCTGGATCGTTGGATTGAATTGTTTAATATGCCGGAACCTAAAGCTCTCTCTGCGCTGAGTTCGATGAATACTCCACAGATACCCATGCCTCAGCGTATTGAATTGAATGCCAAAGAGATGACCTTAGCAGGTATTGAGTGGAATGATGTCGATTTCTCCGCTAAGAAAAAAGGCTTAGCTTGGTACATGAACTTAGATAGCCAAGAGGCATCTGGTGAGGCGAACTATTTAGCTCCCTATGACTTATCTGTAGCGCTTGAGCGTTTGCATCTTTACATCCCCGCGCTAGATAACGAATACAAGGACAAGACTTTATTTGAACCTGAAGCAAAAGATAGTCCTTTAATCAGCGAGTTTGATCGTACGTTCCATCAGCAGTTGCCTAATATTACATTGACCATTGATGATTTTTGGCTTCAAGGCTACAAGGTTGGCAAAACACATATGGACGTACAGCGTCAGGGGGATGTGATTGAGTGGAAGAAACTCTCTTTCGAAAGTGGCACCAACAAGGCAGAAATGAGTGGGCGATGGCAGCTTACGGACTCGCGCAGTCATACCTCTCTAAACGTTGAAATGTCCGGAGAAAATAACAGTGATGTGATGGAGCGATTTGGTATTTCATCTGGCATACAACGCGCTCCATTTAACATGCGTTCTTCGGTCGAGTGGGATGGTGCGCCTTGGTCGATGAAGGTTAGCTCTTTGCAGGGAGATGTGAGTACAAAACTGGGTAAAGGGATGATTTCAGATGTTAGTGGTGCTGCAAGGTTACTGGGCTTGTTTAGCTTAGATTCCATCATTCGTAAAATGCAGCTCGACTTCACCGATGTCTTTGATAAAGGGATGGCGTTTAACTCCATTACGGGTAGTGGTCAGATTAAGAATGGTGTCTTCTTGACCAATGATATCAAGATGGATGCGGTAGCGGGTGAAATGACGATTCGCGGCCTTGCTAATTTAAACAGTCGAACCGTGGATGCAGAAGTTAACTTTGTCCCTGATATTACCTCTGGTATTCCTGTACTAACGGCCTTCGCTGTAACGCCTCAAACGGCTTTGTACGTATTAGCTATTACGACGGTTATTTCTCCCGTCGTGGAAGTGTTTACTCAAGTTAATTATGAAGTGAAAGGTCCTTTGGATTCACCTGAAGTTAATGAGCTTTCGCGTAGTAAAGGCGAGTTTAAGCTTCCAAAAACGTTAAGAGAAGCATTGGAGTAGAGAAGGATACTCATGGAACGAGTCGGTTTAATTCAAATGACATCTGGGCCTGATGTGATGGCTAATTTGGCCAATATTGAGACCCAGGTCGCCGCACTAGCGAAAGCAGGTGCGTCGATGGTGATTACCCCAGAAAACTGCGTGGTGTTTGGCAATCGCGCTGACTATCATCATAACGCTGAGCGTTTAGGGGATGGTATTGCGCAGCGTCATTTTGCGAGCCTAGCGAAACAACATAAAGTTTGGTTAGTGGTAGGAAGCATGCCGATTCGTCGTACGCATGGAGTGAGTACAACGACGTTAGTCTTCGACCCCAGTGGCGAATGTAAAGCTCAATATGACAAGTTACACATGTTTGATGTGGACGTGGCGGATGGTCACAGTCGTTATAGAGAATCTGAAACCTTTACTCCGGGCTCACAGATTGTGTCACTCGAGACACCTGTTGCTCATTTGGGGCTAACAATCTGTTATGATGTCCGGTTTCCGCAACTCTACAGTGAGTTGGCGCAGCGCGGAGCCAATCTAATTATAGTGCCTGCGGCTTTTACGGCTGTGACAGGAGAAGCTCATTGGGAAGCGTTGCTTCGTGCAAGGGCGATAGAAAGTCAGAGTTGGATCGTTGCAGTCAATCAATGTGGTGTTCACCCATGTGGCCGAGAAACGTGGGGACACTCGATGGTGATCTCTCCGTGGGGGGAAGTGGTAGCCAGTTTAAGTAACCAACCCCAAAACCTAGTGGCTGATATCGATCTTAGCCAAGTTGATGAGTTAAGAACAGCAATGCCAGTACTTAAGCACACTAGGTTTCACAATCAATTAAAAGTATAAGAGCGAAGTATGACAATTAATCATGTAGAAGATGCATTGCTGGGGGCAGCTGGCCTTACGGAGCAGGATGTTGCTGATACCTTAGCAAGTATGGCGACGCGTCAGATCGATTACGCGGATATTTATTTTCAATCAAGCTGGCACGAGTCTCTAGTACTAGAAGATAGCATTATTAAAGATGGTTCTTTTAATATTGATTGTGGTGTTGGTGTACGTGCAGTGACCGGAGAAAAAACGGGCTTTGCTTATTCTGATCAGATTCAACTAGAAGGCTTAAAGCAAAGTGCTATTGCCGCTCGCGGTATCGCTCAACAAGGCCAAAATGGCAAGGTTCAAGCGTTTAAGCGTTCAGATAACCAAACGGTTTATGGTGCTGTTAACCCGTTAGAAAGCTGGCAAAAAGAGCAGAAAACCAAACTTCTAAAAGAACTAGATGCGTATATCCGAACGAAAGAGCCTTTGATCAAAGAAGTCTCCATTAGCCTCAGTGGTGTTCATGAGCAAATGCTGGTGGCGGCGACAGATGGTACATATGCAGGAGATGTTCGCCCATTAGTTCGTTTATCAATCAGTGTTCTTGCCCAGCGAGGTGAACGTCGTGAACGAGGCAGTGCGGGTGGTGGTGGCCGTTTTGGTTATGACTTCTTCTTGTCCGAGCTTGATGGATCTCAAGTTGCCTATCAGTTTGCTGATGAAGCGATTCGTATGGCTCTGATTAACTTAGAAGCCGATGCTGCACCTGCAGGCGCGATGCCTGTTGTTCTTGGTTCTGGTTGGCCCGGTGTGCTTCTGCACGAGGCGGTAGGCCATGGTTTAGAAGGCGACTTCAATCGTAAAGAGTCATCTGTATTTAGTGGCAAAGTTGGAGAAAAGGTTACGTCAGAACTGTGTACGATTGTCGATGACGGTACACTTAAAGACTTACGTGGCTCATTGAATGTCGATGATGAGGGGATTGCAGGTCAGTACAATACACTTATCGAAAATGGCGTTTTGAAAGGCTATATGCAGGACAAGCTCAATGCTCGTTTGATGGGCGTTAACCCGACCGGTAATGGCCGTCGTGAGTCCTATGCACACTTGCCGATGCCGCGCATGACGAATACATATATGTTGCCAGGCCAACATACGCCGGAAGAGATCATTTCAACGGTTAAGAAAGGTCTTTACGCGCCGAATTTCGGTGGAGGCCAAGTGGATATTACTTCCGGTAAGTTTGTCTTCTCAGCATCAGAAGCTTACCTCATTGAAGATGGTAAGATCACGCGTCCAGTAAAAGGCGCGACTCTGATTGGTTCAGGCATTGAAGCAATGCAACAAGTTTCTATGGTAGGTAATGACCTGAGTATTGACCGTGGCGTAGGGGTTTGTGGTAAAGCAGGGCAAAGCGTTCCGGTTGGCGTTGGTCAGCCAACCTTAAAACTAGACTCACTGACTGTGGGTGGTACCGAATAAAAGAATCAGTGAATAATCACTGTTGCGTCTAAGATCAAAAAAGGGTTGGCTTAATTAGCCAACCCTTTTAAGTATCTTGTTTTCTTTAGATACCGTCACGCTCGATTGGGCAGCTCATACAGCGAGCACCGCCACGTCCACGACCTAGCTCATTGCCTGGAATGGTAAGAACTTCAATACCCGCTTTATCATATTTTTCGTTGGTATAAACGTTACGTTCATAGCCAATAACAACGCCAGGTTTGACGGTTAGTACGTTATTTGCGTCATTCCATTGCTCACGCTCAGCTTCATAACTGTCACCACCCGTGGTAATGATCTTCAGGTAATCGACCCCCAGCGCTTCTTCAATGGCGTGAATGTAACTTGGCACTTGTTCGACCTTCATTTCACCGTCATCTTTGGCACTTAAACGCCAAGTATCTAGGTCTTTACGCATGATCTCTGGGTAGACTGAGAAGGTATCGATATCCATGTGTGTCATCACTGTATCAAGGTGCATACATGAACGATGTTTTGGTAGATCTATTGCAATCACTTCTTTTGCTTGGCCATATTTAAATAGGCTAGCGGCTAAGTTTTCTACACCTTGTGCTGTCGTACGTTCAGACATACCGATAAGTACAGCGTCTTTACCGATGACCAGAACGTCACCACCTTCGATATTAGCGTTATCGTAGTGCAGGTCTTCATCACCGAAATACTTAATAAAGTCTTGGCCAGCAAATACGGGATGCCAACGATAGATTGCACGCAAGTGGTTGGTTTCGCGCTGACGTGCCGGTTTCATCATTGGATTGAGCGATACACCCCCGTAAACCCAACAAGAAGTGTCTCGGGTAAATAGGTGATTTGGAAGTGGTTCGATGACAAAGTCGAGTGGACGATGCATCTTCGGCAACATAGACACCGATTTTATCGGTAATTCAGAATATGCCAAACCACCTAACAATATGGTTGCTAAGTGTTCATTATCCATATCGGCTAGGTAGTTGCGAAGGTCACGGGCAAAAATTGGACCGTAACGCAAATCGGAAATTTGCGTGTTCAGCAGCCATTCTTTTGCGTCGGCAACGGCTAGAGTGTCAACGAGTAAGTCGTGTAACAATAGAACTTCAACGCCCTGTTCGGTGAGTGTCTGAGCGAACTTATCGTGTTCTTCACCTGCGGCTTCAACTGCTAATACATCATCAAACAACAGTTCATGACAGTTGGAAGGGGTTAAGTGAGTTAATGCTCGCTCTGGGCGATTTAACAATACACGTCTTAACTGGCCAACTTCAGAGCCTACATACAGCTTACTCATTTTGTATCCTTACGATTTGTTCCAGTGCGTATTTATGACAAGGTTGTTATCAATATGCAAGCTACCAGTTTGGGTGTTAAAACTAAAAAATGTTTATTTCATAGCCTTAAAATTTGTTATTTTATTTATATCCTATATATAAGTCTAAAATATATAATTTAGTCTACTGAGTGAAGATTGACTTCCTATTCGTATCGTGGCCCAGATTTGTATGTTGTTCATGATTTGACACGGCATAGATATTCATTAAATAACCATTATGGGTTTCAAAAGATGGTTTTTATGCAAAAAGAGGCTGCTGGATAATATGCAGGGCAAAAAAATAAAAACGCATAATGAAATACTGCTAGGTTAACCATTGGACGGAATAAAGTTCTAAATCACTCAATTGATAAAAAAATGTTAATTTACTCAGCTTGTGAGCTTGATCATTTTAAGGTGACGGTTAATCCCTTCATAAAGATCAGGATCTCGGCGTATTCTGGGTAGTATTTTTGCTGGATCCGTGCGATAGTCCGTTGCGTTAAATTAAGATCATTTTTGTCACTATCTGGAGCACTATTTATGTCTCATGAAGATGAATATCTATCAGTCGAAGAATTAATTGAGATTCAAAAGGAAGAGACTCGCGACATCATTCAAGCACTACTAGAAGATGGCAGTGATCCAGACGCGCTGTACGAAATTGAACATCATCTGTTTGCAGAAGATTTTGACACGCTAGAAAAAGCCGTGGTTGAAGCCTTTAAGATGGGTTTTGAAGTGCTTGAAGCTGAAGAAACAGAAGATGAAGATGGCAACAAACTTCTATGTTGTGATGCGACGATGGAATCTGCATTGAATGCGGAAGCTATTGATGGCCAGGTTGAAAAGCTGATTCAGCTTGCTGAAAAATACGACATCATCTACGACGGCTGGGGCACCTATTATGAAGGTGAAGACGCACTTTACCCAGAAGAAGACGACGAAGAGTAATTCAGTCAAATCATACAAAAATGCCAGTCCTAGTGACTGGCATTTTTATATCTTTATATAGGCGCTTTCTTTATAATTGGCAAAGTTTGATCTGAATCAATTTACCGGTTGGAACCTAACTCTATGCAACTCTCTTTAGCGGGTCTTTGGCAAATATCTCCTCTTACCGATCTTTCTGTACCGCAAGATGATATTCATTTTCCAGCACCATTAAGTGCAAACTTGCCTGATAGCTTGAGCGAAGAGCAAATTGCCGAGCAAGAGTGGCATTTAATGCATGACATTGAAGTTGATGAAGCTATGTTGGCATTTCCTTCAGTGGATTTGGTGATTGGCGGCATTGATTATTTTGCTGAAGTTCGCCTCAATGGGGTTGGGGTGTTTGATTGTGATGGAACTCAAGCGGAATATAAGAAAGATATCCGCCCGTATTTGCAATTGGGCCGAAACCGATTTGAGATTCTATTTCTGGAAGAAGATGAGCCCTTGCTGCTCGATGAAGATATGCCTGAGGTATGTTCTTTAGGGGAGTTGAATTATCAAAAGAGCGATTCGCGAATAGGGATCTGGAAAGAGCCTTACCTCCAGTTTATTCGCCACGTTCGTTTGGAGCATATAACGACAGAGCAGATTTGGCATCATGGTGGTGGCTGTGAGTTTTTAGTTGATCTGCACTACCAAACCTATACTCCAGGTTTAGTGTCGGCTTCAGTCAAATTTAATGGTATGACTTACCACCTACCGATCGATGTACGATCAGATCATGCTAGCGCATTATTTCAAGTAGAAGCACCTATTTATGCCGACTCCAATCACCCCAATCCAGCAGATCTCTATCTGCTGGAAGTGTCGCTAGACGGGCAAACGCAACGCTTTAACATCGGTCTAAGTAGAGATTTATGTGTGACTCATTTTCCGCTCTAAATTACACATTAATGTTCAATCATTAAGCGTGAGCACAGTGCCAATGACTAGAGCTATCATTTTGTTTACGTTGCCAAACTTTCTCATGGAAGTAATAAACGCAGGTATTAATCGTTGGCTCAATCGCAGCCATAATACCACCGACAAATGCATCTCCTGTAAGAAGGTAAACAACACCGAAGGCAACGCTAAAATGAACAATAGCAAAGCTGGTGGTTTTCACTTTAGCGGAGCGCGCAAGAGTTTGTAGTGCTTTACTGCGACTCCAAATACGTTCGTGGAAATAGAATGCGACGGTGTTGACAGATGGTTCAATCATCGCGATTAGGCTACCAATCAAAATATCACCGGTCAGAATGTAAGCAACGCTAAAAGCAATCGTAAAGTGAAGAGCTGCAAAAGTGAGTGTCTTTTTCATGGGATAGTCCAATCGTATTTGTTTCGATGGAACTATTATTGAGAATTATTCCCATTAATGAAATTGGATTGGCTCTATCATTTTGATAGGTTTTAGCTATTAAAAAGGCGCTCTATGAGCGCCTTTTTTTAAGATTCTGTATGCTAGCCTTGCGGCTTAATCACCATTACGTTAATAGGAGAGTTTTGTACGACTTTACTCGCGACAGAACCAAGTACAACTTTATCAATTTTTGAGCGCTTGTGGCTTGGCATTACAATAAGATCAGCGCCAAGTTTTTCTGCGTAATCGAGTATGGTTGTGTAAGCTTTACCTTCCGCAACGTGCGCTTTGTAAACGACTTCCTCTGGAATATGCTGTGAAGCAAATTCCTTCAGTTGCTCTTCCA
This sequence comes from Vibrio sp., assembly GCF_984391705.1. Taxonomy (NCBI): domain Bacteria; kingdom Pseudomonadati; phylum Pseudomonadota; class Gammaproteobacteria; order Vibrionales; family Vibrionaceae; genus Vibrio; species Vibrio sp. Next base: position 75,002 of record NZ_CFHWOM010000009.1, read on the forward strand.
CATCATCTCGCATTTTTTGCGCGGCATCTTTTGGAAAGTAAGTCGCGACCATCGACATATGAATGCCTGGCAGTACGTTTAATATATGGATCTGCGCGTTAGCATGCTTGGCGTGCCAAACGGCTTGATCAATAGCTTTATCTGAAAAGCCTTTGTCATTGAGATCGACTGGAACAAGAATTTGCTTATACATTGTTTATTCTCTTTATCATCGCTTCATAAGAAGCTGAGTAAATGCATCCTTAGCTTAAGTATAGCCCCGCTTAAGTGGCGGGGCTGATTAACTTACGCGCTCAATTCGTCCTTACGAGCTCGTCTTCTTTGGTTCATTGCTAGACCGATCAAGATAAGGAGTGCAGGTACAAATACCCACTCTTTCATTGGGCGGTCTGCATCAACGACCACTGAACGGATCTCCCAATCAAAGTCAACACCAGCAGATTCTGCAGGGCTACCGAACTCCACCATGTCGACAATCATGCGGCCATTGGTGTCATTAAGCATGAGACCCATCGATGAGATTCGCTCTTCTGCTGTTGTGGCACTATCTTCAAAAGGCAGGCGAACTGTTTTTGAGATGTAATCGCCCTCAAGGTTTTCACCTGCGACTAACAGCTCAATCTCTTGGCCTACTGGCAGTTTCTCTGTGATGGCTGCAATCTCAGTCCCTGGATGTAGCACCTTCGCTGGATAGATTTGATCCCACCAGAATCCAGGTCGGAAGAAGGTAAATGTCAGAACAAGCAGTAAGACAGTTTCCCACCATTTATTCTTAGTAAACCACCAGCCTTGCGTTGCTGCAGAGAATATCAGCATTGCAATAACAGAAGATATGATCGTGAGCATCAAATGCCACCAACTGTCGATCCCCATCAACAATAACTGGGTGTTGAAGATGAACATAAACGGCAAAATGGCGGTTCGAATATCATAGGTAAAACCTTGGATACCCGTTCGAATAGGATCTGACTTTGCGATAGCTGCGGCAGCAAATGCCGCTAGACCTACTGGTGGGGTGTCATCCGCGAGAATACCGAAGTAGAACACGAATAAGTGAACGGCAATCAGTGGAATGATTAACCCGCTTTGTGCACCTAATGTCACAATTACAGGTGCCATTAACGTCGATACAACAATGTAGTTCGCCGTTGTCGGTAAACCCATACCCAAGATCAAGCTGATCACAGCCGTAAACAACAGCATCAAAATGATGTTACCGCCAGAGATAAACTCGACGAAGTCTGTCATCACAAGGCCAATACCCGTCAGCGTTACAACACCTACCACTGTACCTGCTGCTGCTGTCGCAACACCGATACCGATCATATTACGGGCACCGGTAACAAGGCTTTCAAGTAAATCAACGAAGCCTTGCTTAGTTTGTTCTGCAATCGAGCCTTGTTTAGACATCACAGCCATTAGGGGACGTTGGGTGATCAATATAAAGATCATAAACACCGTAGCCCAGAATGCGGATAGGCCTGGAGAGAAACGCTCAACAGTTAGACACCAAACCAGTACCACGATCGGCAATAGGTAATGTAAACCTGATTTGATTGTTGGACCAGGCTCTGGAACTTCCGTGAGCTCTGCGTCAATCTCGATAGCGCCTTCTTTAGCGTATCTAGCTGAAATACTCACAAGTCCAACGTAAGCAAGCAGAAGGGCAACCGTTACGATTGGCGTTGCTGCATCACCAAAGACGCCTTTAGTCCAACCGACACCGTAGTAGACGGCGGCGCTAATAACACACAGACCTAGTATGGTTCCAGTGAATGATAATAGGCTTTGAACCACTGTCGGAACACGGCGGCGAGGTAGGCCAGTCATACCTGCTTTACATGCTTCAAGGTGAACAATGTAAATAAGGGCAATGTACGAAATCAGCGCTGGTAAGATAGCGGCTTTGATAACCTCTACATAGGAAATACCCACATATTCAACCATTAGGAAAGCTGCCGCACCCATGATCGGTGGTGTTAGCTGGCCGTTAGTAGATGCTGCTACTTCGACAGCGCCTGCTTTAGTGCCTGGGAAGCCAACACGCTTCATTAGAGGAATCGTAAATGTACCGGTTGTCACTACGTTAGCAATTGATGAGCCAGAAACAAGGCCAGAAAGACCAGAAGCTACAACGGCTGCTTTAGCTGGGCCACCTTTCATATGACCAAGCAGCGAGAAAGCGACTTTAATAAAGTATGCACCTGCGCCAGCGCGTTCTAACATTGCACCAAATAGTACAAACAAGAAAACGAAAGAGGTTGAAACGCCCAGTGCAACACCAAATACACCTTCAGTCGTAAGCCACAGGTGAGACATGGCTTTGTTTAAGCTAGCCCCTTTGTGCGCAATAACGTCTGGCATGTATGGGCCACCAAAGGTGTAAAGCAAGAATACAGCTGCTACAACCATGAGAGGTGGACCTAACGCGCGTCGTGTCGCTTCAAGTAGTAACACCATACCCATCACGGCAACCACAATATCCATTGTCGTTGGCGCACCAGAACGGCCCGCAAGTTGGGTATAGAAAAGATAGATATAGGCGGCAGCAAAGCTTCCTGCTAGAGCCAAAAGCCAATCCACTACAGGAATTCGATCTCGTGGAGAGTTCTTCATTGCAGGGTAGGCTGTAAACGCCAAAAATACCGCGAACATAAGGTGAATAGAACGCGCTTCAGTATCGTTAAGTACGCCAAAATCAAAAATGAACGGCAGAGGAGATGCGTACCAAAGTTGGAATAGTGACCAACATAGCGGCACAAACCATAAGATGCGACCAGGAATTCCACTTGGAGAACGGGCACCAGTATCGGCTTGAGCGACCATATCTTGCACATCTTGAGACGGAGATGTTGTCTTCGACATGTACTTTATCCTTGTTATATATGGTTCATGTATTTTTTGAGTTATGAACCTCTATTTTGCATCTTTCAGTGTAGTGAATAGATGAAATATTGCTCAATTACGTGTTTTTCTTAGGTATAAAACGGACAAGAGTTTCAAATAGTGAAACTCAAAAAGAAGGCAGCCTAGAGGCCACTTGATAATGACCAGGGAAGCAAGGTGCTTCCCTGGTACAAAGAACGCTTACTTAAGTAGGCCAATTTCTTTGTAGTATTTCTCTGCACCTGGGTGTAGAGGGATAGAAAGACCAGCTTGAACCATGTCTTCTTTCTTCAGGTTTGCAAATGCAGGGTGCAGACGCTTGAACGTATCGAAGTTTTCGAATACTGCTTTCGCTACATTGTACGCAACATCGTCAGAAACGTTTGCTGTTGTTACCATAGTTGCCGCAACACCAAAGCTGTTCACGTCTTTGTCTGTACCACGGTACATACCTGCTGGAACAGTGCTGTATGCGTAGTAAGGGTTGTTTGCTACGATTTCATCGATCTTTGCACCTGTTGCAGAAACAAGTTTCGCATCACAAGATGTTGTCGCTTCTTTGATCGATCCATTTGGATGACCTACCACGTAGACGAATGCGTCGATCTTGTTGTCACATAGTGCTTGAGAACGCTCAGAACCTTTAAGCTCAGACGCTAGCTTGAAGCTATCATTTGTCCAGCCCATCGCTTCCATTACAACACCCATAGTTGCACGGTCACCAGAACCTGGGTTACCGATGTTTACGCGCTTACCTTTTAGATCTGATACGTTTTCGATACCAGCGTCACTACGAGCGATGATGTTGAAAGGTTCTGTGTGTAGAGAGAACATTGCACGTAGGTCTTTGTACGGGCCTTGCTCAGCAAACTTACTTGTGCCGTTGTAACCGTGGTACTGCCAGTCAGACTGAACGATACCGAAGTCTAGTTCACCTGCACGGATAGTGTTCACGTTGTAGATCGAACCACCAGTCGATTCTACAGAACAACGAATATTGTGTTCTTTACGGCCTTTGTTAACTAGCTTACAAATCGCACCACCAGTTGGGTAGTAAACACCTGTTACTGAACCAGTACCGATAGTTACGAACTCTTGAGCGTTAACCGCGCCAGCGCCCATTACAGCAGCTGCAATAGCGCCAACTTTAATAAGTTTGTTTAATGCCATGAATTTCCCTTCCTTTATTCATTATTAACCCCATTGCAAGTTTAGTTGCTTTGGGAGTTTCCTATTACTGGAAACGGCATCTTTTCCAATCCGTATGTTGAAAAAGTGGCTGAATAATACCAAAAAAACGGCAGATAATTACACGATTGTTAAGAAATGTAGTAAAAAAGACTAATTGTCGAGTCTATGTTTATGAGAGTTTAAAAGGTTAAAACTCTTTTAAATCATTAGTTTATGTTGATGGTGTTCAGTGGTGAAGATTTGTTTAAGATGTGATCTGAATCACGCCATAATATTGGCGGCGTGATTCGTATTTTTGAGATGAATATCGCTTAACCTGCGTACTCAAATAGGTCGCAAACAGAGTCAAAAAGCTGTTCTGTTGTTACCGATAGCGTCGGAGTAATGAAGATAGTGTCATCACCCGCAACAACACCAAGGATTCCTTCAGCTTTTCCTAGAGAGTCTAATAAGCGAGCAATCAACTGTGCAGCGCCTGGTCCAGTATGGATGACGACGATTGCGTTGTTGTGGTCGATATCTAACACCAACTCACGCAGTGAACTTGAGACTGTTGGTACCCCAAGTTCTGCTGGAAGACAGTAAACCATTTCCATTTTGGCGTTACGCGTACGTACGGCGCCAAATTTTGTCAGCATGCGAGAAACTTTAGACTGGTTGATATTTTCAAAGCCTTCATTTTTTAGTGCTTCAACAATATCGCCTTGTGAGCCGAAACGTTCTTCTTTTAGTAGGGCTTTAAAAGCACGAACGAGATTATCTTGTTTTTCTGAATGGCGCATGGTTATTTCACCAGTTGTTTTATAAAAAGCGAGTGAATATTCTCGCATAGCTATGCATTTTCCGCCATGGCTTGAGTGAAATTATGTCTAAGATATCACTGTAAACTTACTTTTAATTGGTGAGGTAAATATCAGTTAAACCTTTGTCATTAAAGGCGAACAAGAGGATAATGGCAGCGCCAGTTGTGGCACGTTTTTGTCGGATTGCGCAAGGTCGCAAAGCTGACGTTAATTGATTGTAATCAGGTTGTGATTGGTTTAGTTTTGTCACAGCTGATTACAAATCGCCCTATAAGACATATATAAGAGAGTCATCTCAAGGAGAACTACGATGAAAGTAGCCGTTATTGGTGCCGCTGGTGGCATCGGTCAAGCCCTAGCCCTACTACTTAAGAACCGCCTTCCAGCTGGTTCTGATTTAGCTCTGTACGACATTGCCCCTGTTACTCCGGGTGTTGCTGCAGACCTAAGCCATATCCCAACTCCAGTTTCTATTAAAGGTTATGCTGGTGAAGATCCAACACCTGCTCTAGAAGGTGCGGATGTTGTTCTGATTTCTGCGGGTGTTGCTCGCAAACCTGGTATGGATCGCGCTGACCTATTTAACGTGAACGCTGGCATTGTTAAGTCTCTGGCTGAGAAGATTGCAGTTGTATGTCCAAAGGCACTTGTGGGTATCATCACTAACCCAGTAAACACAACAGTGCCAATTGCTGCTGAAGTACTTAAAAAAGCAGGTGTTTACGACAAGCGACGTCTATTCGGTGTAACAACTCTCGATGTGATTCGTTCTGAAACGTTTGTTGCTGAGCTAAAAGATAAAGATCCAGGCGAAGTGCGTGTACCTGTTATCGGCGGTCACTCAGGTGTAACAATTCTACCTCTACTGTCTCAAGTGGAAGGTGTTGAGTTCACTGATGAAGAAGTTGCAGCTCTAACTAAGCGTATTCAAAACGCAGGTACAGAAGTAGTTGAAGCGAAAGCGGGTGGTGGCAGTGCAACTCTATCTATGGGTCAAGCTGCGTGTCGTTTTGGCCTTGCTATGGTGAAAGCACTGCAAGGTGAAGAAGTGATTGAGTACGCTTATGTTGAAGGTGACGGCGAGCACGCACCATTCTTCGCTCAGCCGGTGAAACTAGGCAAAGAAGGCGTAGAGGAGGTTCTAAGCTACGGTCCTCTAAGTGATTTCGAAAAGTCTGCGCTTGATGGCATGCTAGAAACGCTTAACGGTGATATCCAAACGGGCGTAGATTTCGCTAAGTAATCGTCACCCCAATGTATTTAAAAAGCCGACTCTTTAGTCGGCTTTTTTGATCGTTTTGATAACGGGCGCGTAACGATAATAAATAGAGGAGAAGCGCAATGGATATCAGTGAGATCAAAAAAGGAATGCTGGTTGAATGTCAGCAGGGAACGGGAACAGTGCTTGTTGTTGATGAAGCCAGCCAGTCAGTCTTGATTGAAGAACGGGAATCGCATCATCAGTTTGCAGCGCAAATCGATGAACTCGTCGATGACCCTCAACTGCATCTAGGTTGTGATAAGTATTATTAACCTCAGGTGAGAGCCATTAAAAAAGCGAGCCTGAGCTCGCTTTATTGTTAACGATGTTTGCTGTTATTTGCGAACAGCAATCGCTTCAATCTCAATGCCGACATCTTTAGGTAGACGTGCTACTTCAACACAAGAGCGAGCTGGGTAGTTAGCAACCTTATGCTCATCAAAGAATTTGCCGTAAACCTCATTTACTGTACCGAAGTCGTTTAGGTCTTTCACAAAAACAGTCATCTTTACGATGTCGGTTACAGATAGGCCAGACGCTTCAACTACTGCTTTTACGTTATCAAGAGACTGACGAGCTTGCTCTGCGATGTCTGCTGATACTTCACCCGTTGCTGGGTTTACAGGAATTTGGCCAGAAGTCAGAACCATGTTGCCTAGGTCTACACCTTGTACATATGGGCCGATAGCCGCTGGTGCTGATTCAGTGTGAAGTACTTTAGTCATTGTTATGTTCCATCTGTTTAGGGTTAGTGGACAGGAAACTCAGTTTGCCGTGATTTATGTGCTGGGTAAAGCAAAAATCCCCGCTTCATTCTGCGGGGATAGGTGAAAACGTGAACTATTATGGCCGCTTATGCATTAGCGTTCAGTGACGATTTCACGCGAGAAGACTTTTTCGCAGTATTTACATTTCAACCGAATATCTTCTTTCTTCTCGAATACTTTAAAGCTGCTCTCAACAGGTTCACCATGAGTAATGCAGTTGGTATTTGGGCACTCAAATACGTTGTTCACTTGCTCAGGCAGTTCCAGTGCTAGCTTTTTCACTACGTGGTAGTTTTCAATTTGGTTGACTGTTGCATGGGGCGCATACAGTGCAAGTTTGCTTGCTTGTTCTTCGGTAATAAAGATGTTTTCAATTTTGAGTAGATCTTTATGGCCTAGTGCTGATGACGGCAAGTTCAGACCGACTGTGACACGCTGCTCTGATTTGTGCATTGAGAAAAGCTTAAGCACTTTAATACCAATTTGAGCAGGAATGTGGTCGATAACGGTACCGTTTTTAATTGCTTCAACCTGCAATTGAGTTTCTTTAGACATGGTAATTCTCCTCTCGATTACAGTGTTTCGTTAAGAACAAGCGCAAGTAGTGCTTGACGCGCATACACGCCATTTTCCGCTTGTTCAAAGTAATAAGCGTAAGGTGTTTTATCAACGTCGACGGTGATTTCATCCACACGTGGTAGAGGATGAAGTACCTTTAAGTTCTCACGCGCACCTTCCAGCAAAGCGGCGGTTAAGATGTAAGCCGACTTAATATGTGCGTATTCTGATTCATCGAAACGTTCTTTTTGTACTCGAGTCATGTAGAGCACGTCGAGCTCAGGAATGACGCTTTCCATGTCTGTGTGTAGGCTGAACTCAATGCCAGCTTCATCTAATTCTTCACAGATGTAATCTGGCATTGCTAAGGCTTCCGGTGCAATAAAGAAGAAGCGAACATTATTGAATTTTGCTAACGCTTGAGTCAGTGAGTGAACCGTTCGACCATATTTAAGGTCGCCGACAAACGCAACGTTAAGATTATCTAGTCGTCCTTGAGTTTCTGCGATGGAGAATAGGTCGAGCAAGGTTTGGGTTGGGTGTTGGTTCGCACCGTCACCGCCATTGATGACTGGGACGCCATTAGAAAATTCAGACGCTAGGCGCGCTGCACCTTCTTGAGGGTGGCGCATAACGAAAGCATCGACGTAAGAAGAGATAACTTGCACAGAGTCAGCTAGCGTTTCGCCTTTTTTAGCAAGGGATGTGTTACCGCCGTTATCGAAGCCAATCACATCGCCACCGATGCGTTGGATTGCCGTTTCGAATGACAAACGAGTGCGGGTTGATGGTTCAAAGAAACAGCTCGCGACCACTTTGTTTTTGATTAGCTCAGGCTTAGGATCTGCTTTCAGCTCACCTGCTGTTTTGACAATCAATTCTAGCTCTTCACGAGAAAGCTCAGGAATCGAAATAATGTGCTTGTTATAAAGCGTGTTTGTCATAATCATCTTCCCAGTCATGAATTTTAGGCACAAAAAAGCCCCCCATTACGGGAGGCTTTTGAAATCGGTGGAAATAGCAAAACAGCACGCCGATAAGCTCATTGGCTTACCCAGTGTAATACGCTTTGTAGAGCACGAATTACGTGGCATGTTTTTACTACCTCCAGACAAATTGCCGAGCATTATACGCTGAAGATTTGTTAACGCAAGCGATTACATCGAGGGTTTTTCTGTCGATATTTTGCCTTGTTTAGCTACCGAGTGTGGCCACCATCACAGCTTTAATTGTGTGCATTCGGTTTTCTGCTTCATCAAACACAATGGAATGCTCGGATTCAAAGACTTCGTCCGTGACTTCTAAGCCATTCATGCCGTACTTTTCTGCGACTTCTTTACCAATGGTGGTTTCGTCATTATGGAATGCAGGTAAACAATGCATGAATTTAACTTGCAGATTGCCCGTTTTAGCAATGACGTCCATGTTGACTTGGTATGGTTTCATCATAGCGACGCGTTGATCCCACGCTTCTGGTGCTTCCCCCATAGAGACCCAAACGTCGGTGTAGAGGTAATCACAACCATGTACGCCTTCATCAACATTTTCCGTTAGGGTGATTTTAGCACCAGTGCTGTTGGCGATAGCTAGGCAGGCGTTGACTAGTTCTTCTTCCGGCCAGTAGGCTTTTGGCGCGACGAGGCGGATGTCCATCCCCATTTTCGCTGCGCCCACTAACAATGAGTTGCCCATGTTGTTACGCGCATCGCCAAGGTAAGCAAACTTGATTTCGTGCAGCTGCTTGCCGCGGCCATGTTCAAGCATGGTTAGAAAATCTGCCAAGATCTGTGTTGGGTGAAATTCATCGGTTAGGCCGTTCCAGACAGGCACGCCCGCATAAGCGCCAAGCTCTTCAACGATCTCTTGACCGAAACCTCGATACTCAATGCCGTCGTACATACGCCCCAAGACACGCGCTGTATCTTTCATCGACTCTTTGTGACCAATTTGAGAGCCAGATGGACCGATGTAAGAGACTTGTGCGCCTTGATCGAATGCTGCGACTTCAAACGCACAGCGTGTACGAGTTGATGCTTTTTCAAAGATCAGAGCAATGTTTTTACCAACCAGCTTTTTTTGCTCGGTCCCTGCGTATTTGGCTTTTTTAAGATCAGCAGAGAGATCAAGTAAGAATTGGATCTCTTTGGGAGTGAAATCGAGTAGCTTTAGGAAGTTTCGGTTACGTAGATTAAAGGCCATGCTCCAGTCCTTGAATGTTCATTCGTTTAATGGAGTTAGTTAAACATATTTAACCAATGTTTGTGAATAATTATTTTTAAAAATGCCGAGATATGAATTATATCTCGGCATAAGTGACTATAAATTCTCTTCAGCATATTCAGCAAGGCGACTGCGAACCACACCATTTAGGTGAATGTTGGCGCTGCCTTCGAAGTTCTTGAAGCGTTCGACCATGTAGGTCAAACCTGACGTCACAGGGGTTAGATAGTGGGAGTCGATTTGAGCCAAGTTGCCTGAGCAGACGATCTTAGTCCCTTCACCACAGCGGGTAATGATGGTTTTGATCTGAGAGGCAGTTAGATTCTGACATTCATCAAGCAGAACGAAAGCGTTTTGGATCGAGCGACCGCGCATGAAGTTGATCGATTTGAATTGAATATTGGCTTTATCACAGATGTATTTGAGCGATCCTTCGGTGCAGTGATCATTCTTATGCAGCGCTTCGAGGGTGTCGGTGACAGCGGCAAGCCAAGGCATCATTTTCTCTTCCTCGCTACCGGGTAAGAATCCAATAGCCTCGCCAATATCCGGTGTGTTTCGTGTGACAATGATCTTGTCAAATATGCCATTCTCAATGGTCTGCTCCAGTGCGGAAGCCAAAGCGAGCAAGGTTTTTCCGCTACCTGCTGCACCGGTTAGAATCACCAAGTCGATATCAGGATCGAGTAGCGCATCTAACGCCATGCCTTGGTAAATATTTTTTGGCGTGATGTCCCAAGCTCTTCGGTGCATCATGCGTTCTCGGCTGAGATCCTTGATGGTGATCTTATCTTGTTCGATCTCTTCAACTCGGCCTGCAAAATCACTCTCTTGATCAATCACGTATTGATTAATGTAGGTTGGTTCGAATGGCTCGCGATCGAGAGTGTGATAAGTACGGCCTGCAAGGTTCTTGCTTTCAACTTGTTCGATATTACTCCAAAAATCCCCTTCAATTTGTTGGAAACCTTTTGTGAGGTATTGGACGTCATCGATCAATTGGTCTGTTCGGTAGTCTTCGACAAATCGAACTCCTGCCCCTTTGGCACGCAAACGCATGTTAATGTCTTTCGTCACCAAGATGACCTCACGGGGGGCTCGTTTATTTTGCAGGTAAAGCACCCCGTTTAAGATTCGGTTATCGCCGGCTTTATCGGCGAAAGCTTTGACGGTTTCTTGCAACTCAAAATCGGCCAGAATCGCAATATGGCCAGTATTTTCTGAGTCTTTGTTAATCGGGATCCCTTCAGAAATTTCATCTGGGGTGGCATCTTTAAACATGGCTTCGAGCGCTCGAATCGCTACACGAGCATCACGTGCGACATCGCGTTTGCTGTCTTTAATTCGATCGAGCTCTTCTAATACAGTCATCGGGATGACGACATCGTGTTCTTTAAATGAATAGATGGCTAAAGGTTCATGAAGAAGGATGTTGGTGTCTAGAACAAAAAGTTTCCGGTCTGTGTCACCCATAAGCGTCTCCTTGCCGACATACGGCTTGCTTACCCCTCATACTTCAGTATGAAGTGGTCTACCTGCGGATGCTTGCAGAAATGTAGCCCGGTAATCAGAGATCGCTGATGGTTTGACTACAAATACTGCAAACCCGTGTTGATCGTCACCCTAATCAAATGCATCTCTTGTGCCAGCCAAAAACTTGACAGCTTTGATGCACTTTCATCTTTAAGTATAAGCCTGATTTTCAACACTCCTAATTAGAAGTGCCACTGATTTCTTACACTTTGATGTCATAGGCAGCTTTGATAAAAAATTGTTGGTTTTTGAGGCCTTTGTACGTGACCAATGTCACAGCTTCGAGTAAGATTAGCGACCTTTTTCTGCGCTGTAGCTGGCCACTATTTTTCCTCGCCAGCTGCCTTTCAAGTTGCGCAAGAACAGCTAAGATTTATAGACCCATTTTTGAATTAAACAGATGAGGTAGTCGATTCATGACATTTGCTTTGGGCCAGCGCTGGATTAGCGATACGGAAAGCGATCTAGGTTTAGGAACCGTTGTAGCATTGGATGCTCGTACTGTGACATTAATGTTTGCAGCTTCTGAAGAAAATCGAGTGTACGCTCGTAATGATGCGCCCGTAACCCGAGTAACCTTTAACAGTGGTGACGTTATTGAATGCCAGCAGGGTTGGTCACTGAAAGTCGAGCAAGTTGTCGAAGAACAAGATCTGTTTACTTACATCGGTACGCGTGAAGACACGGGTGAAGAAGGCGTGATGCTTCGTGAAATCATGCTAAGCAACCAAATTCGATTCAATAAGCCGCAAGATAAGTTGTACGCAGGTCAAATCGACCGCATGGACAATTTTGTGCTGCGTTACCGTGCATTGATGAACCAATATGAGCAGCACAAGAGCCCAATGCGTGGCTTATGTGGTATGCGTGCAGGTTTGATTCCTCATCAGTTGTATATTGCGCACGAAGTGGGTCGTCGTCATGCGCCTCGCGTTTTGCTGGCTGATGAAGTTGGTCTAGGTAAAACGATTGAAGCGGGCATGATCATTCACCAACAAGTGTTGGCTGGTCGAGCTGAGCGTATTCTGATTGTGGTACCTGAAACACTGCAACACCAGTGGCTGGTGGAAATGATGCGTCGTTTCAACCTTCATTTCTCTATCTTTGATGAAGAACGCTGCATCGAAGCGTTTGCTGACTCTGATAACCCATTTGATACTCAGCAATATGTACTGTGTTCTCTCGATTTCTTACGCAAGAGCCGCAAACGTTTTGAACAAGCACTAGAAGGTGAGTGGGACTTACTGGTTGTCGATGAAGCGCACCACTTAGAGTGGAGCCCTGAAAAGCCAAGCCGCGAATACCAAGTGGTTGAGGGTTTAGCTGAGCGTACGCCAGGTGTTCTACTGCTAACGGCAACGCCAGAACAGCTTGGTCGTGAGAGCCACTTTGCTCGTCTGCGTCTGCTCGATTCAGACCGCTTCTTTGATTACGAAGAGTTCGTCAAAGAAGAAGAGCAATATGCGCCAGTTGCCGATTCAGTTAGCGCACTATTCTCAGGTCAAAAGCTAGAGAACGACGCGAAAAACCAGATTACAGAACTGCTTTCTGAACAAGATGTTGAGCCGTTGTTTAGAATCATCGAGAGTGACTCAGGTGAAGAGGAGAAAGCGGCGGCGCGCCAAGAGCTGATCGATAACCTAATGGACCGCCACGGTACTGGGCGCGTCTTATTCCGTAACACACGTGCGGCGATCAAGGGCTTCCCTAAACGTAATGTAAACTTACTACCGATGCCAATTCCTCAGCAGTACACCACGTCAATGCGTGTATCTGGCATGATTGGCGGCAAAATGAGTGCTGAAGCTCGCGCTGTGAAAAACTTGTACCCAGAAGAAATCTTCCAAGAGTTTGAAGGTGAAGATTCAAGCTGGTGGCAGTTTGATAGCCGAGTGAACTGGCTACTTGAGAAAATTACTGAAAAGCGTAGCGAAAAGATTTTGGTGATTGCTTCTCGCGCAAGTACCGCTTTGCAGCTTGAGCAAGCGCTGCGTGAACGTGAAGGTATTCGTGCTACGGTATTCCATGAAGGTATGTCGATTCTTGAGCGTGATAAAGCGGCGGCTTACTTTGCGCAAGAAGAGGGCGGCGCTCAGGTGCTGATCTGTAGTGAGATTGGCTCTGAAGGTCGTAACTTCCAGTTTGCCAATCAACTTGTGATGTTCGATCTGCCGTTTAACCCAGACCTGCTAGAGCAGCGTATTGGTCGTTTGGACCGTATTGGCCAAAATCGCGATATCGATATTCATGTTCCTTATCTGCAAGGCACTTCTCAGGCGATTCTTGCGCGTTGGTTCGATGAAGGTCTGAACGCGTTTGCCGAAACCTGTCCGACAGGTCGCACGGTTTACGACAAATACGCTGACCGTTTGATTGAAATGCTGGCTTCAGGTGATACAACAGAGCTTGATGATGTGATTGCTGAATCTGCAGCCATGAACAAAGAGCTGAAAGCGCAGCTGGAACAAGGCCGTGACCGCTTACTTGAGATGCACTCAAATGGCGGAGAAAAAGCTCAAGCTATTGTCGATAAGATCGCCTCAACAGATGGGGATACCAACCTAGTTACGTTTGCGTTGAGCCTGTTTGATACCATTGGTTTAGACCAAGATGACAAAGGTGAGAATGCTCTAGTGGTAACACCATCTGAGCACATGTTGGTACCAAGCTATCCTGGTTTGCCTTACGAAGGGGCAACCATCACGTTTGACCGCGATACAGCACTGTCTCGTGAAGACATGCACTTCATTAGCTGGGAACATCCCATGATTCAAGGCGGTATTGATCTGCTTATGAGTGAAGGCGTGGGAACGGCTGCGGTGTCGCTACTGAAGAACAAAGCGCTGCCAGTAGGTACCATGCTGCTTGAACTTATCTACAAAGTGGATGCACAGGCACCGAAGCGTAGTGGTATCAGTCGTTTCTTACCAACCACACCAATTCGCTTGATGCTGGATGGCAAAGGTAATGACCTGTCTGCTCAAGTCGAGTTTGAAAGCTTTAACCGCCAACTGAGCCCTGTGGGTCGTCATATCGCGACTAAGTTAGTGGCATCTGTACAAGCTCAAGTACACCAGTTAGTAGCGGCGGGTGAGACGCTTATCGTTGAGAAAGTGGAAGCGATTCGTAATCAAGCTCAGCAAGAGATGCAAGCTAGCCTGAACAATGAACTAGAGCGTTTGCAGGCGCTGAAAGCGGTCAACCCGAACATCCGTGATGAAGAGATTGATGCTATTGATGAGCAAATCAAAGAGCTAACGGGCTACATCGGCCAAGCTCAGTATCAACTCGATTCGTTACGAATGATCGTTGTATCACATAATTGATGCGCTCTTAGAACTCTTTAAATTAAACCCAGCGTAACGCTGGGTTTTTATTGGATGAACACAATGGCAATGACCGAATACAACCCGCCGCGCGAACCTTGGGTTGATATCGTATTTGAAGACGAACACATCTTGGTGGCAAACAAGCCGTCTGGATTATTGTCGGTGCCAGGCAGGTTGGAAGAACACTATGACAGCTTGTGGTCACGCTTAGTCGCAATTTACCCAGATATCCAAGTGGTGCACCGCTTAGATATGGATACCTCAGGGCTGATGTTGCTCGCAAAGCACAAAGAAGCCGAGCGTTCGCTCAAAAAGCAGTTTCAATATCGCCTTACTCACAAAGTCTATTATGCTCGTGTGTGGGGTCACCCAACCAATGATAACGGTGAAATCGATTTACCACTGATTTGCGACTGGCCAAATAGACCGAGACAGAAAGTATGTTTCGATGACGGTAAGCCGTCAAAAACCTTGTATCAGGTCGTTAAGCGAGAGGAACGGACATCGATTGTACGTCTATTGCCGATTACTGGGCGCTCGCATCAACTGCGCGTGCATATGCAGGCGTTAGGGCACCCAATCGTCGGTGATGAGTTTTACTCAGAAGGGGAAGCGTTTGAATTCTCTGATAGGTTAGAGTTGCATGCCGCAGAGCTCAGCTTTTATCATCCACATAGTGAAGCGTTGCAATGTGCGTTTGTTCCCTGTGACTTCTATCTTGAAGCAGAGGCAATGATCTTTAACTATTTTTCGCCTATGCGAGAATTACCGGATTATAAAACGCTGCCACGCCCATAACTGACTTACCGATAACTTGGCAGTGAAAGGAGATCCTATGTCGCTGCCAACTTCTGCTACCCCAACCGTCGTTTTTCTTGATCGTGCCACGATCCCCACTCAAATCGAGTTACCCGAACTGGCTGTAGAGCATAAGCGGATCGACTACGACTTTACCTCTCCAGAGCAAGTTATTGAGAGACTTCAAGGTGTTCAAGTCGCCATTACCAATAAAGTAATTTTGGACCGCGAGTGTTTACGTCAGTTGCCTGAACTTAAGTTGATTGCGGTATCGGCGACGGGGTTTAACAATATCGATATCGACTATTGTGCCGACAATGGTATTGCGGTGACCAACGTACAAGGCTATGCGACTCAGTCGGTGCCGGAACACGTTATCGCGATGATCTTTGCCCTTAAGCGAAATCTATTTGCCTACCATAATGATATTGCTGCTGGGGAATGGCAGCGTAATAAACAGTTTTGTTTCTTCACTCACCCTATCGGTGATGTCGCGGGCTCGACGCTCGCCATCATTGGCTCTGGCGCACTAGGTCAAGCAACCGCAACATTGGCCAAAGCGGTCGGCATGAAAGTCCTTTTCGCTGAACGTAAAGGCGCACCCATTTGCCGAGATGGCTTTGTGCCGTTTGAGGAGTGCTTACAACAAGCAGATATCATCTCTTTACACTGCCCTTTAAATGAACAAACGCTTAATGTGATTGGAGAGCGCGAGCTTGCAATGATGAAGTCTAGCTGCCTGCTGATCAATACGGGGCGAGGGGGGCTCGTTGATGAAGCCGCCTTGGTTAACGCGTTGAAGCAAGGAATCATTGCAGGTGCTGGGGTCGATGTCTTTACTCAAGAACCTGCGGATAGCTCTAACCCCTTGCTGGCGAACATGTCGCTACCTAACTTACTGCTCACTCCGCATGTTGCTTGGGGAAGTGACTCATCGATTCAGAATCTAGCCAATATTTTGATGGATAATATTGCCGCATTTATCAAGGGTCAGAAACAGAACCGTATTGTGTAATTGAATTGCAGTACGATGATTTTAACTTATTGACTTTTAAGTAAATAATCAACTGTGAGCTATGTCTATGCTTGAATAATATTCTGGCTCTATTTATAGACGGGATAAATGAAATGTTAGAAATTACGACTTCAAAATAATTTATAAATCACGTCAGGATTTTTAGGCATGGACCAAAAACAGTTAACCAATCCCGTTTCATTTCATGGTAGAGGCGGGGAATTTTTCGGCATATGGATAGTAAATATCCTCCTTTCTATTGTTACATTAGGTATTTATTCGGCATGGGCCAAAGTAAGAACAAAGCGCTACTTCTACGGAAATACTCATGTAGGTGGTGATAACTTTGAGTATCATGCTAAACCAATGCAGATCCTTAAAGGACGTATTGTGGCGTTAGCCGTCGTTCTTATTTGGTCGATTTCCAGCCAATTTTTCCCCGTAGCAAGTATGGTGCTACTGCTAGTGTTTTATGTTGCACTACCTTGGTTACTATGGAGCAACGCTCGTTTCGATTCTGCGATGACGAGCTACCGAAACGTTCACTTCTCCTTCACTGCGCCTCTTAAAGACGCATACGTGACGTTACTTGGACGCGGCGTGGGCGCTCTGCTTATTCTTGCTATTTACACAGGGATTCTAGTCGCAGCTGCTTCAGTGTCTACCGCTGCGGCAATAGTGATGTGGTTAGGCTTCTTTGCTGTCATGGCAGTGGTTTATGCGTGGGTTGTTGCTGGAGCTCACAGCTTCTTTGCTAATGGCTATCAATATGGCGATTGGAAGCTTAGTGCAGAGATCAAAACAGGTTTCTTTTTGAAGACATACTGCAAGGCCATGATCATCGGTGTAATGTCAGCAGCGGCATTTGCTATCGTTGCTGTGATCATTGTGTTTGGTGGTGCTGACTTTAGCCAGCTACATCTTTCTGATCTTTCTCAAGTGGGGCAGAGTGCAGGTGCATTTGCCGGTTTTGCCGTTGTGTACGCGGCTATGATTGTTTTAACTATCGCGTTGACTGCATACACAACAACACGTGTACGTAACTACGTTTTCTCGCAGTTGGTCGCTCAGCAAGAAGAGCAATCAGAGACTGCATTTAGATTTGCTTCAACCATGAGTGTCAGCAGCTACATGGGCTTAGTGATTTCTAACTTCTTGCTACAAGTGGTCACTTTAGGTCTTGCACGTCCATGGGTTATGGTGAGAACCAGTCGCTATCTAGCAGAGAGAACAGCAGTGGTTGGAAACATGGCGCTCTTAGTGGCGGTTGACCAAGATTCTGATGTTAAATCTGCCATTACTGATGAAGTCGCTCAAGCATTTGACCTTGGTATCGGCATTAACTAATGCGCTTTCAAGGCAGTGCATTCCCGCCTAATAGCTCAGTCCGACTAGCGGCTGAGCTAGACGCGTCAAGCTCAACATCACTTTGCATTGTGACTGAAGAAGAAACGGTTTACTGCGAAGTCGCCTGGGTAGAGATCAGTGCCCCCGTTGGCAACTTACCCATCCGCTTTAAGTTTGCTGACGGCTGGATGTTTGTCGCGGATAGAACGCCACAAATCAACCAGTGGCTAAAACGTAATAAGTGTTCTAGCTTTGTCGATAAAATGGAAGCCAATCTATTTGCTTGGTTATTATCGGCGGTTTTTTGCATTGGTGTTATTGTCGGTAGCTATGTCTATCTGCTGCCTTGGCTAAGTGAAAAGGTCGCTCATGCCGTTCCAGATACAGTTGCTGTTGCGCTAGGTGATAAGGTGTTGGCGAGCTTGGACGAGCATTGGGAGCCAAGTGAACTGAGTATGCAGGAACAGGAACAAATCCGCGATAGAGTGTCTCACTACTTAACGCAGATTGACCCATTACCTTACTCGGTCGACATTGTTTTTCGCTCTTCAGAAATGGGGGCGAATGCGTTCGCTTTGCCTGGCGGAAAAGTGATCATTCTAGATCAAATGGTAGAGCTAGCGGCCAATGAGCAGCAGCTTGATAGCATTATATTGCACGAGCTTGGTCACGTTCATCATCGTCATATGCTAAAGCGCCTCGTTCACTCAAGTATCCTTTCCGTTGGTGTTTCTTTATTGACCGGTGAGAGCTCTGGAGTGATCGACAACTTGGCTGGTGTTGGTGTCTTTTTCTTGTCAAATGGCCATTCACGAGAAGCCGAAATGGAAGCGGATGAGTATGCTAAACACAACATGCGTGTGATTCATGGTACGAGTGAAGCAATGGCAGAAATGTTTGAGCAATTTAGTCAGCAAGAAGAACTTGCTATACCGGAGTGGTTAAGTTCACATCCCGACTTCAATGAGAGAATTGAAGCAGCAAGAAACTAGCTATTATCAAGAATAAAAAAAGCTGGTCGAGTGACCAGCTTTTTTGTTGTTACTTGAGCCGAAGATTACAGCGCAGCAATCGTTGCTTTTTGCTCTTCAAGCTTCGCTAGTGTCTCTTGGTAACCAACTAGCTTCTCACGCTCTTTCGCGATAACTGCTTCTGGTGCTTTAGCAACGAAACCTTCGTTACCCAACTTGCCTTCGATGCGCTTGATTTCGCCGTGCGTTTTCTGCACTTCTTTATCAAGGCGAGCAAGCTCTGCATCTTTGTCGATAAGACCTGCCATTGGGATCATCAGTTCAGATTGACCCACTAGCTTAGTCGCACATGCAGGAGTCTCAGCGTCTTGAGCAAGAACAGTTAGGCTATCTAGCTTAGCAAGAGAGTTCAGAACTACCTTGTTCGCTTCGATACGTGCCGCGTCTTTCTCGTTAGCAACTTTGATCATTACTTCTAGACCTTTGCTAGGTGCAATGTCGTACTCTGCACGTAGGTTACGGATAGCAGTAATGAAAGTCTTAACCCATTCGATGTCTTCTACGATCTCAGCGTTGAAGTTCTCTTCGTTAAACTGAGGAAGCGCTTGAAGCATGATAGTTTCACCTTCAACACCATCTACTAGTGGCTTAACGCTCTGCCAGATAGATTCAGTGATGTAAGGAAGCACTGGGTGAGCAAGACGTAGTGTCTTCTCTAGAACAGTGATCAGCATGTAGCGAGTTGCTTGCTGCTGAGCTTCTGTACCTTTCCAAAGAACAGGTTTAGTTAGCTCTAGGTACCAGTCACAGAATTGGTTCCAGATGAATTCGTAAAGCGTGTTCGCAGCCATATCTAGACGGAAGTTGTCTAGGTGAGCGTTAAACTCTTTCGCTGCTAGTTCAAACTGAGATTCAATCCACTTATCTGCTAGAGAGAATTCCATGTTTGCACGGTCTTCAGCAGATAGTGACATGCCACAATCGTGCTCTTCTGTGTTCATCAGTACGTAACGGCTTGCGTTCCATAGCTTGTTACAGAAGTTACGGTAACCTTCAAGACGCTTCATATCCCAGTTGATGTCACGGCCAGTAGAAGCCATAGCAGCAAGAGTGAAACGCAGTGCGTCAGTACCGTATGGTTCGATACCGTTTTCGAAAGTCTTACGTGTGTTCTTCTCGATCTTCTTCGCTAGCTGAGGCTGCATCATGTTGCCACAACGCTTCTCTACTAGAGACTCAAGGTCGATACCATCGATCATGTCGATAGGGTCAAGAACGTTACCTTTAGACTTAGACATCTTGTCGCCGTTTTCGTCACGGATTAGGCCGGTTACGTAAACTGTCTTGAATGGTACTTGCGACTTACCGTTTTCATCTTTGTTGAAGTGCATGGTCATCATGATCATACGCGCAACCCAGAAGAAGATGATGTCGAAGCCAGTTACTAGAACGTCTGAAGGGTGGAAGGTCTTCAGGTCTTCAGTTTGCTCAGGCCAGCCTTGAGTACCGAAAGTCCATAGTGCAGAAGAGAACCATGTATCTAGTACGTCGTCGTCTTGGCGAAGAACAACTACAGGTGCAAGGTTGTTGTTTGCACGTACTTCTTCTTCAGTACGGCCTACGTATACGTTGCCATCGTTGTCGTACCATGCAGGGATACGGTGACCCCACCAAAGCTGACGAGAGATACACCAGTCTTGAATGTCACGCATCCACGAGAAGTACATGTTTTCGTACTGCTTAGGAACGAATTGGATTTCACCATCTTCAACCGCTTTAACAGCAGGCTCAGCAAGAGGTGCAGCGCGCACGTACCATTGGTCAGTTAGCATTGGTTCGATAACCACGCCACCACGGTCGCCGTAAGGAACCGTTAGGTCGTGATCTTTGATTTCGTCTAGAAGGCCTAGCTCTTCAAATTCAGCAACGATCGCTTTACGAGCAGCAAAACGCTCCATGCCGTGGTACTTAGCAGGTAGCTCAGTAGAGTAAACATCGCTAGCTTCACCGTTAGTAGTGAAGACTTCAGCCGCATCACGGATGTCTGCGTTGAAAGTTAGGATGTTGATCATTGGTAGGTTGTTACGCTTACCAACTTCGTAGTCATTGAAGTCGTGCGCAGGCGTGATCTTCACACAACCTGTGCCTTTTTCCATATCTGCGTGCTCATCGCCTACGATAGGGATCAGACGGTTAACGATAGGAAGTAGGATCTCTTTACCGATAAGATCTTTGTAACGTGGATCTTCTGGGTTTACAGCAACACCAGTATCACCAAGCATGGTCTCTGGACGAGTTGTTGCAACAACAATGTAGTCTTTACCTTCAGCTGTCTTTACGCCGTTTGCTAGCGGGTAGCGGAAGTGCCACATGTGGCCTTTTTTGTCTTTGTTTTCAACTTCAAGATCAGAAATTGCTGTGTGCAGTTTTGGATCCCAGTTTACTAGACGCTTACCACGGTAGATTAGGTCTTCTTCGTACAGGCGAACGAATACTTCTTGAACGGCATTAGATAGGCCGTCATCCATTGTGAAACGCTCACGGTCCCAGTCAACAGATGCGCCAAGGCGACGAAGCTGCTTAGTGATGGTGCCACCAGATTCGTTCTTCCATTCCCAGATTTTGTCGATGAAAGCATCACGACCGTAATCGTGCTTAGTTTTGCCTTCTTCTGCAGCGATCTTACGCTCAACAACCATCTGAGTTGCGATACCAGCGTGGTCAGTACCTACTTGCCAAAGAGTGTTTTTACCCTTCATACGCTCAGCACGGATTAGAGTATCCATGATCGTATCTTGGAACGCGTGGCCCATGTGCAGGCTACCAGTGACGTTCGGTGGCGGGATCATGATGCTGTAAGCTTCTTTCGTCGTGTCACCGTGTGGCTTGAAGTAGCCTTTCTCTTCCCAAGCTTGGTATAAAGCTTGTTCAATTGAAGTTGGGTTATATGTCTTTTCCATAGCTATAGATATTCTGCTGATAGGTCTGGTTTAATTCTAAGTCAATCTTTATAAGTGAGGGATCTCTAACAAGATCGCCTTAGCTATAAGGATTGACCGGTTGTGTTTGTTGCTGCTAGCTGTGTTCGATTTCGATCGTTTGTAGCTGATAGCCCGTTTGACGGTAGATTTTATATCTTTCTCGCGCCAGTTGCTTGGCTTTTTCTTCGCAAGGGACGAAGTCTACCACCTCAGCAAACTTGTTCGCAAAGGTTGTCTCATTTTCCGCCAAATTTATTACCAATTGTCTATTCCAAGAAGGTTTCACTCCTTGATGACCAATTTCCACATTGGTGCCGTACTTGGGGCCTTCTCCAACAAGGTTGTGGGCAATAAATTGTTTAGTATCCACTTGCCAAAATAACTCTGCGACCTGTTCAGCATGAGCTTTATCTTGGCAGTTGAGATAGACCTTTGCACCTTGTGAAGCAAAATGCTTGGCAAGAAACAGTACATAGTCACCAAACCCCTTTGCTTCAGCTTGTGGGGACTCTGGTTTAATAATGTAAAATGTCGCGTTTGCCATGCTAATTCATTCCACTTAGCGAGAGATACAAAAAAGGGCCTTGCGGCCCTTTTTAACATTGTGAGGTTTATTCCTCTGCGTCTTGGCCACTGCGGTTAAGCAAGAATTGGACAAGCATTGAGACTGGACGGCCCGTTGAGCCTTTTGCAGCACCAGACTTCCACGCAGTACCCGCGATGTCGATGTGTGCCCAGTGGTATTTCTTCGCAAATTTAGATAGGAAGCAACCTGCTGTGATAGTACCGCCAGGGCGGCCGCCGATGTTTGCCATATCGGCAAATGGGCTCTTCAGCTGCTCGTGGTACTCGTCTGCCATTGGTAGACGCCATGCACGGTCACTCGCTTGCTCTGACGCGTTCACTAGTTCGTGAGATAGAGGGTTATGGTTAGAAATAACGCCGCTAATGTGGTGGCCTAGTGCAATAACACATGCACCAGTTAGCGTTGCAACGTCAACCACACATTCAGGCTCAAAACGCTCTACGTATGTTAGCGCATCACAAAGAACTAGGCGGCCTTCAGCATCAGTGTTTAGTACTTCAACTGTTTGACCTGACATTGTTGTTAGGATGTCACCCGGGCGGTAAGCGTTACTGCCTGGCATGTTTTCACAGCCTGCTAGAATACCGATAACGTTAATTGGTAGGTTCAGCTTCGCCAATGATTTCATTGTGCCGAATACAGATGCAGCACCACACATGTCGTACTTCATCTCATCCATGCCATCGCCCGGCTTGAGTGAGATACCGCCTGAATCGAATGTTAGACCTTTACCCACAAGTACAATTGGTTTTGCTTCTGGGTCTGGATTGCCCTTGTACTCCATGATAGACATCATAGATTCATTTTTAGAGCCACGACCTACTGCTAGGTAAGAAGTCATGCCTAGTTTTTCCATCTCTTCTTCACCAATGATCTTAGTCGTCACTGTGTCGAAGTCGTCAGCAAGGCGACGAGCTTGAGATGCAAGGTACGCTGGGTTCGCGATGTTTGGTGGCATGTTGCCAAGGTCTTTCGACGCTTTCACACCTGAAGCAATAGCTAGACCGTGAGAGATCGCTTTTTCACCTAGGCTTAGTTCACGACGCGTTGGTACGTTAAATACCAGCTTACGTAGTGGGCGACGAGTCTCAGGCTTGTTGCTCTTGAACTGATCAAATGTGTATAGGCCATCTTTAGTCGCTTCAACCGCTTGGCGAACTTTCCAGTAAGTATCGCGGCCTTTAACGTGCAGTTCAGTTAGGAAACATACTGCTTCCATAGAACCTGTTTCGTTAAGCGTGCTGATGGTTTTTTGGATAATTTCTTTGTATTGGCGCTCGCCTAGTTCACGCTCTTTACCACAGCCTACTAATAGAACTCGTTCTGAAAGTACACCTGGTACTTGATGCAGTAGTAGCATCTGGCCTGGTTTACCTTCTAGGTCACCACGGCGAAGTAGTGAACTGATGTAGCCATCGCTGATCTTATCTAGCTGTTCGGCTACAGGAGAAAGGCGGCGTGGTTCGAATACACCGACAACGATACATGCGCTGCGTTGTTTCTCTGGACTGCCACTTTTTACACTGAACTCCATGCGTACTCCTACATCCTGAAGACAAATAGAACTAAATGTTAGATAATGCGATCTTACTTGTTGGATCCTACAATGGAACTAACCTTATAGAAGAGCGCTAACACTTAGCTAAAAATTTAAAAAATAAAAGGTTCAACGGGAAATTATAGTGATTCAATCAAAAAAACAAGTTTTGTATAGGTAATTTCAGCGTGATTATTGTTAGATATTTGATCCGCGAGACACTCAAAAGCCAATTAGCGATATTTTTTGTGCTGTTGCTCGTCTTTATAAGTCAAACTTTTATCAAAGTTTTAGGCGATGCGACAGATGGAGATATCCCGGCTCGGTTGATTTTAGCTATCGTCGGATTAAATATTCCTCAAATGGGTCTTTTGATGCTGCCGATGAGTTTATACATCGGTATCTTGCTCACTTTTGGCCGCCTCTATAGTGAGAGTGAAATTACCGTCATGAATGCGACGGGGATGGGCAGTAAATTTCTTATTCGCGCTGCGATGTCTTTGGCTCTCATTACCACCGCACTAGCCGCGTTTAATACACTCTTTTTAGCGCCCTGGAGCCAAGAAAAAGAAGCTCAGCTAATTGAGCAAGTCGCGGCGGAGAACAGTGTAGATTTGCTCAAAGCGGGTCAGTTCCAACGCACACCAGATGGTTCTTCGGTCGTCTTTATCGATGAAATCAAAGACAACAAGCTCAACAATGTGTTTGTTGCACAGGTGCGCCCTCGTGATGCCATCTTACCGAGCGTGATGTTTTCCAACTCAGGCGAAGTTCGTGAACATGATGATGGTCGCCAAATGATTGTGATGCATGAGGGTACTCGTTACGAAGGTATTCCAACTCGACTCGATTACATGGTGACAGAGTTTGAGCAGTATAGTGGCTTGATCGGTCAACGTGAGGTAGAAGCCAAGCGACGTGGTTGGGGCGCCGTCCCTACATTGGATCTCATTGAGAGTACTGACCTGTCAGCTAAAGCAGAGTTGCAATGGCGCATTTCTTTATTTGTCTGTATTCCGTTGCTAACCATGCTGGTGGTGCCCTTGTCTGCGGTTAACCCTCGACAAGGTCGATTCGCCAAAATGGGGCCGGCTATTCTGGCTTATTTTGTTTACTTTATCTCAATGTCTACCACGAAATCAGCAATCGAAGATGGCAATATTCCTGCCGTGATTGGTATGTGGCCAATTAACTTTGCATTGCTTATGGCAGCGGTTAGCGTCAACTTTATCGACAGCGTTCCTGTACGACGCATGAAAGACAAATTTAGACAACGTAAGGTGTCGTAACTCGTGTTTAAAATTCTAGATCTCTATATTGGCCGAACCATTATCGCGACCACCTCTATGGTGTTGGCTACTCTGATTGGGTTGTCCAGCATCATTCGTTTCGTAGAGCAACTGCGCAGCGTGGGTAAAGGCAGTTACGATTTGCTTAACGCTTTCTACTTTGTGGTTCTTGGTATTCCGCGTGATATTGAGCTGTTCTTTGCGATGTCAGCATTGCTTGGTGCATTGATTGGTTTGGGTATTTTGGCGTCAAGCTCAGAACTCGTGGTTATGCAAGCGTCGGGTTACTCTAAACTCGATATTGGTTTGTCGGTATTGAAAACGGCGATTCCTTTGATGCTTATTATCATGTTACTTGGCGAGTGGGGGGCACCACAGGCACAGAAAATGGCTCGAGAGCTACGTTCATTCTCGATTTCTGGCGGGCAAATTGTTTCCGTTCGGGCCGGGGTTTGGGCCCGGGATGCGGATGATTTTATCTTTATTGGTAAGGTTGAAGATGACAGTTTGTTCGGTGTCAAAGTGTGGCGCTTTGATGAAGAGAAAAAACTATACCAAGTGATGTTTGCTCCTGAAGCTGACTACCTTGGTGATAACCAATGGCTCATGAAAAAAGCAGAAATCACTGATATGGCAGATAAGGTTGAATTAGCCAAGTCGACAGTGAATGAATATACCTGGAACACGACGTTAGTTCCGGACAAGTTGGCTGTGGTAAAAGTAGAGCCTGAAGAGCTAGCAATGAGCGGTTTGTATGACTACGTCACTTATTTGAAAGCTTCTGAGCAAGATGCATCTCGCTATGAACTCGCGCTTTGGCGTAAAGTGACTCAGCCTATGTCAATTGCCGTAATGATGCTGTTAGCATTGTCGTTTGTCTTTGGACCGCTGCGTAGTGTAAGCATGGGAGCGAGAGTGTTGTCAGGCGTAGTAGCTGGATTCACGTTCTATATTTCGAGTGAGTTTTTTGGCCCGTTAACGCTTGTTTACGGCATCCCACCTGCTGTTGGTGCGATAATGCCAAGTATTGTTTTTTTAAGCTTGGCGTTAATGCTTCTGCGAAGAAAACTTTAAAAAAATGGCTGCCTTTGGGCAGCCATTTTTTTGGTTGTTAGAGTAGTTTCTTCAAGCGATATAACTCTTCCAGCGCTTGACGCGGGGTTAAATCGTCAGGGTCAATATTGGCCAGTGCTTCTTCAACTTCACTTGGCTCAGGAATAAGGCTGAGTTGGTTGGCAATATCAACTGCTGTACTTGGGGTTGATGACGCTTCATTTTGACCGATTTGCTCAAGCTGAGTTAACTTAGCTCGCGCATTTTTAATTACGCTCTTTGGCACACCAGCAAGGCCAGCAACCGCTAAACCGTAAGATTTACTCGCCGCACCTTCTTGAACCGCGTGCATAAAAGCAATGCTATCGCCATGTTCAACCGCATCAAGGTGAACATTGGCTAAGGTCGGTATTTGGTTTGGTAGCTCGGTTAACTCGAAGTAGTGAGTCGCGAACAAAGTCATTGAGCCTAACTCTTTTGCTAGCCATTCTGCACTTGCCCAAGCAAGCGAAAGGCCATCATAAGTGCTGGTTCCACGCCCAATTTCATCCATTAGCACTAGGCTATTTTGAGTAGCATTGTGCAAGATGTTAGCCGTTTCTGTCATCTCAACCATAAAGGTAGAGCGACCTGATGCTAGGTCATCAGATGCACCAATACGAGTAAAGATGCGATCCACTGAACCAATGGTTGCTGACTCTGCAGGGACGTAAGAACCAATGTGAGCCATCAGTGCGATCAATGCGGTTTGACGCATGTAAGTCGATTTACCGCCCATGTTAGGGCCGGTAATGATCAACATTTTACGCTGCGAGTTCAGCTCAATCGGGTTGGCAATAAACGGTTCATCCATCACTTGTTCTACCACTGGGTGACGGCCCGACTGAATATGGATACCTGCTTCTTTAGTCAGAGTGGGACGGCAGTAATCTAGGCTATCTGCACGTTCAGCTAAGTTTTGTAGAACATCTACCTGAGAGACAGCAGACGCTAAGTTTTGCAGTTGTTCTAGGTGTGGTAGAAGCAAATCAAACAGTTCTTCCCAAAGCTGTTTCTCAAGCGCTAGGGCTTTCGATTTAGAGTTAAGCACCTTATCTTCGTGCTCTTTGAGCTCAGGAATGATGTAGCGTTCAGCATTCTTTAGTGTCTGGCGGCGCACATAGTGTGGTGGCACCAAATGGCTTTGACCGCGGCTGACCTGAATAAAGAAACCGTGAACATTGTTATAGCCAACCTTGAGCGAATCGATGCCGTGACGTTCACGCTCATCTTGCTCCATTTGCTCTAGGTATTCAGTCGCACCATCCGCAAGCTTACGCCATTCATCAAGCTCTGCGTTGTAGCCTTCGGCAATTACGCCACCGTCACGAATGACCACCGGTGGGTTTTCCTTGATGGCACGTTCTAATAGATCGCATACGTCATCTATTGGCGCGGCGTATTGAGCTAACTTAGACAGGTAAGGGTGGTTGAGAGAGCTCATTAAATCAGACAGCTCAGGTAGCTGCTGCATAGCATAACGTAGACGAGCCATATCTCGAGGGCGAGCGCTCCGCAAGGCAAGGCGTGCCAGAATACGTTCGATATCGCCAATCTGTTTAAGTACTGGGTGTAAGTCACCAAACAAAGCTTCATCTTTTAGCTCTGAAATGGCATCCAAACGGTGGTTTAGCGTATCAATGTCTCGCATTGGTTGATGTAGCCAACGCTTAAGCATGCGACTGCCCATGGCCGTTGCGGTGTGGTCCATTACTTCTGCCAGCGTATTGTCTGTGCCGCCCGCTAAGTTCTGAGTGATTTCTAAGTTGCGACGAGTAGCTGCATCGAGAATCACAGAGTGATCTTGGCGATCAAAAGTAAGTGAACGAATGTGCGGAAGCGCCGTTCGCTGAGTATCTTTAACATATTGAATTAAGCACCCAGCAGCACATAAACCTCGATGAGCATTTTCGACCCCAAAACCAACTAAATCACGTGTACCAAATTGTTGGTTGAGTTGTTGCTTCGCAGTATCTAGTTCGAATTCCCATACAGGGCGACGACGATTACCGTTGCGAGCAGACATTAACTGTACGGGTTCAAAGTCTTCTGGGAACAGCAGTTCGCGAGGAGCAGTACGTTGCAATTCGGCTGCCATCGCTTCTTCAGTCTCTGGTTCCATTAATTGGAATCGGCCTGAAGTAACGTCGAGAGTCGCGTAGCCGAATTTACCATCGTGGTAATAGATCGCTGCGATTAAGTTGTCGATACGTTCAGAAAGTAAAGCCTCATCAGTGACTGTACCTGGTGTCACGATGCGAACCACTGCTCGTTCAACTGGGCCCTTACTCGTCGCAGGATCGCCAATCTGCTCACAAATCGCGACGGATTCGCCGAGTTGCACCAGTTTCGCCAAATAGCCTTCTACCGCGTGGAAAGGGACACCTGCCATTGGAATAGGCTCACCGGCTGAAGCGCCCCGCTTAGTAAGAGATATATCAAGCAATTGAGAGGCACGTTTCGCATCATCATAGAAAAGTTCGTAGAAATCACCCATCCGATAGAACAGCAAGATGTCAGGGTTCTCCGCTTTAAGCTTGAGGTACTGTTGCATCATTGGGGTATGTTTGTGCTTTTCTTTTTCAGGTAACGCTTTCACGGGTAACTTCTTTCGTTTATGTCTATTGCGGCTTAGGATACGTGAATCGACATTGAGCGAAAAGATGCAAAAAGGTATTTCGATATGGAATCACAACAAAACCTGTCTATGCGATTGGGTGAGGAACTCGCACTTCATCAGCAAATACTGGCGACGGCTGAATCTTGTACTGGTGGTGGGGTGTCTGCTGCGATCACAGATATTGCGGGAAGCTCTGCATGGTTTGATCGTGCATTTATCACTTATAGTAATGAAGCCAAAATGGAAATGCTTGGCGTAAAAGAAGAAACGCTTGAAGCTCATGGTGCTGTCAGTGAAGCGACTGTGGTTGAAATGGTACAAGGTGCAATTCGAAACTCACGTGCAACTATAGCGGTATCTATAAGTGGAATAGCGGGTCCTGGTGGCGGTTCTGATGAGAAACCAGTTGGAACAGTTTGTTTCGCTTGGGCTGATGATAAAGATTGGTTAAAAGTAGCGACTTATTGCTTTGATGGTGATAGAGGTTCAGTACGTCAGCAAGCGGTCATCAAAGCACAGCAAGTACTGCATGAAAAACTCACTGAGTTACAGTAGTGTGCTTTTGAAAAATTAAAAGGTTTTAAAAATTAGATAGATATCATCAAAAAACAAAAAAAATTCATACAGGTGTGGACACTGTATGAATCAACAGTATAATGACTTTCATTGATGGTTCAGCGATCAACGCTGAAGAGAAGAATTTGATTGATATTCATCGGCACAGATGAGTCTTTTGGAGAAAGTGATGGACGAGAACAAACAGAAAGCGCTCGCCGCTGCGCTAGGTCAGATTGAGAAGCAATTCGGTAAAGGTTCAATCATGCGCCTGGGTGATAACCGCGCAATGGATGTAGAAACAATCTCTACTGGCTCACTTTCTCTTGATATCGCACTAGGTGCTGGTGGTTTACCAATGGGTCGTATCGTAGAAATCTACGGTCCAGAATCATCAGGTAAAACAACGCTTACACTTGAGTGTATTGCCGCTGCGCAAAAGCAAGGTAAAACTTGTGCGTTTATCGATGCTGAGCACGCACTTGATCCTGTTTACGCGAAGAAGCTTGGTGTTGATATTGATGCGCTTCTTGTTTCTCAGCCAGACACGGGTGAGCAAGCGCTTGAAATCTGTGACGCGCTAGCTCGTTCAGGTGCTATCGACGTAATGGTTGTTGACTCGGTTGCAGCTCTAACGCCTAAAGCGGAAATCGAAGGCGAAATGGGTGATAGCCACATGGGTCTTCAAGCGCGTATGCTTTCTCAAGCAATGCGTAAGCTAACGGGTAACCTGAAGCAATCTAACTGTATGTGTATCTTCATCAACCAAATCCGTATGAAGATTGGTGTGATGTTTGGTAACCCAGAAACAACAACGGGTGGTAACGCACTTAAGTTCTACGCATCGGTTCGTCTTGATATTCGCCGTACTGGTTCAATCAAGGAAGGTGACGAAGTTGTCGGTAACGAAACTCGCATCAAGGTTGTGAAGAACAAGATCGCTGCACCATTTAAGCAAGCTGAAACACAAATTCTATATGGCCAAGGCTTCAACCGTGAAGGCGAGCTAATTGACCTAGGTGTTAAGCACAAGCTAATCGAAAAAGCGGGTGCATGGTACAGCTACAATGGCGATAAGATCGGTCAAGGTAAAGCGAACGCAGGTAAGTTCCTACGTGAGAACACTGAAGCTGCAAAAGCGATTGACTCTAAGCTACGTGAAATGCTGCTTTCACCAGCAGAAATCCAGCCGGATGATGCTGAACTAGGCCAAATGCCAGAGCAAGAAGAGCTATAACACAGCCCTATGAATTTAAAGCCCTGCTTATGCGGGGCTTTGTCGTATTTAGAATGTGAGAATTTAATCCGACATGTTCCAAAGAAAACCACCAACACTGTCGAGTAAAGAGGCGGCTATTCAGCTTCTAAGCAGACGTGATCATGGTGAATATGAGATGTACCAAAAGCTCAGCTTAAAAGGTTATGAAGAGGATGCCATTCAAGAGGCTATCAACTTTTGCTTAGATAATAATTATTTAGATGATCTTCGTTACGCTAAGAGTCAAGTAAGGCAGCATGTTTACAAGGGACATGGTGAACGCCGTATTCGCCAAGAGTTAAATCAAAAGCGAGTGGCTGAATCAGTGATAGAAAAAGCGATGGAAGAAGAGCCCCAAGATTGGTTTGAATTAGCAAAAAGTGCAGCGGAAAAGAAATTTAAAGGAATTAAAGCTAAAGACCAAAAAGAATACGCCAAGCAAGTACGTTTTCTTCAATACCGAGGCTATAGCTTTGAACAAATTAGCTATGCATTGAACTCAGACAACGAGGATTAATGGCCAGATGAGTCGTTAATTTGATGATTTAGTTTCGTTTCCTCAATCAAACCGCTCTTTTCTACGAGAAAACTAGTCGTAGCGCGAACCATGATCTACAATAGCGCAAAATTCTAACTCGACTATTTTCAGGAAGAGCTGCATGTACATGAGCACTGATGAGGTTCGTAACGCGTTCCTTAAGTTCTTTGAAAGCAAAGGACACCAAATCGTAGACAGTTCATCGTTGGTTCCACATAACGATCCAACCCTGCTATTCACAAACGCAGGTATGAACCAATTTAAAGATTGCTTCTTAGGCGCCGAAAAGCGTGCCTACACACGAGCAACTACGGCTCAGCGTTGTGTACGTGCGGGTGGTAAACATAACGACCTTGAGAACGTTGGTTTTACAGCTCGTCACCATACTTTCTTCGAAATGCTAGGTAACTTCAGCTTTGGTGATTACTTCAAAGAAGACGCGATTGCTTTTGCGTGGGAATTCCTAACTGAAACGCTACAACTACCAAAAGATCGTCTATTGGTAACGGTATACGAGACAGATGACGAAGCATTCGATA
>NZ_CFHWOM010000010.1:0-85814 GCF_984391705.1 Vibrio sp.
GTGCCAGCAGATTTACAGTCTGATCCCTTTGGCCACTCGGGAACCCCTCCAGGGTATTTTTATCCTTAACTAATGTTTTCCCAACACGTTAATCAAGTGTTTCCCACAACTTATCAAAAGGTTGTTCACCTAAAGTAAGTCACAAGAATAAATATGGTGGAGGGGGACGGATTCGAACCATCGAAGGCAGTGCCAGCAGATTTACAGTCTGATCCCTTTGGCCACTCGGGAACCCCTCCAGGGTATTTTTATACTTAAGCTTTGTTTTCCCAACACAACTCTCAAGTGCGGAGCGAATCATAGCAAACTCGCTCAAGCTGTAAAGCGTTTTCTTATAATTTTGAATCGAATGGTGCCTTTTTGGGCAAAGGTGGCAGGAAATGACCATTAAGCTCAAACAATCAACGGCTTTGCTTACATAATATTTATTCCTCTTTACATTACTTGACGTTCCAGTTGCGTATAAAGGGATACAATAAACAGAGTTAATCTATGCAGAATACCAACATGAAAAACAAAATTGTTCTGAGTCTAATATCCTTGTCTATTATCGCCGCGTCGCCAAGTGTTTTGGCTAAGAGGCAAGGTCCATCATCTGTGACTGTTGTTACCGAGCAAGTGCAAACCCACCAAGTTTCTCAATCTCTTTCACTTGTCGGTAAGTTAGCGGCCGATCAATCCGTCATTATTGCACCTGAAATTGCTGGTAAGGTTGATGTGATCGCGGTTAAAGCAAATCAAGAGGTGAGCAAAGGCCAGCTCCTCGTTCAACTAGATGATGATAAAGCGCGAGCAGCCGTCGCGGAGGCACAAGCGTATCTCAAAGATGAGCAGCGTAAACTGAAAGAGTTTGAGCGATTAGTTAAGCGCAATGCAATTACGCAAACTGAAATTGATGCTCAGAAAGCAAGTGTAGACATTGCAAAAGCTCGCTTGGATGCCGCTAATGCAAACTTAAAGGACCTACATATCAGCGCACCTTTTGCCGGTACGGTGGGGCTTATTGATTTTAGCCGAGGAAAGCTTGTAAGTGCGGGCTCCGAACTATTGTCGCTTGATGACCTATCTGTGATGCAATTGGATTTGCAAGTGCCAGAGCGTTATTTGTCTCAGTTGAGTAAAGGGATGCAAGTAAAGGCGACAACGGCTGCATGGCAAGGTTTGGTTTTTGAAGGTGAAGTGGTCGGAATTGATTCGCGGATTAATCAAGAAACATTAAACCTCCGAGTTCGAATTCACTTTGAAAATAGAGAGCAAAAGTTAAAGCCTGGCATGTTAGTTTCTGCTGATATGGATTTCCCAGCGATTGAAGCTCCGATCATTCCGGTTCAAGCGCTTGAGTATTCCGGTACTAAACGATATGTGTACGTCGTCGGTGAAGACAATAAAGCCGTTCGAACCCAGGTGATTTTAGGTGCGCGCGTTGATAACTTAGTTGTGATTGAAGACGGATTGTCTATCGGTGACAAGATTGTCGTTCAAGGTATCGTCAATATGCGTAATGGCGTTACGGTCGCCGAACTAGGCAGCGATGGACGTCCCAAAGGCGAGCCAAATCATCAAGAGGGCAAGTAATCATGTTGCTCTCTGATGTGTCCGTAAAAAGACCAGTCGCAGCGCTAGTATTAAGCTTGCTGCTTTGCGTGTTTGGTATTGTTTCGTTCAGTAAGCTCGCTGTACGTGAGATGCCTGACATTGAAAGCCCTGTTGTATCGATCAGCACGCGTTATGAAGGGGCATCTGCCACCATCATTGAAAGCCAAATCACCTCAGTACTGGAAGACCAGTTATCGGGGATAAGCGGTATCGATGAAATCTCCTCGACAACCCGCAATAGTATGTCGCGGATTACGATTACCTTTGATTTAGGCTATGACTTAAATACAGGGGTAAGTGATGTTCGAGATGCCGTTGCCCGTGCCCAGCGCTCACTGCCTGATGAAGCTGATGACCCTGTTGTGTTTAAGAACAATGGTTCCGGAGAAGCCTCTCTCTACATTAACTTAAGCTCTTCTGAAATGGATCGCACTCAGCTTACTGATTATGTTGAGCGTGTCTTGATGGACCGCTTTAGCTTGATATCAGGTGTTAGCTCAGTGGATATTTCTGGCGGTTTGTACAAAGTGATGTACGTTAAGCTAAAGCCAGAGCAAATGGCAGGTCGAGGCGTCACCACATCCGACATTACTTCAGCATTACGCAGCGAAAATATTGAAAGCCCAGGGGGCGAAGTGCGTAATGACCAAATTGTTATGTCGGTACGCACGGCGCGCAGCTATAACCAAGCCGAAGATTTCGAATACTTGGTGGTTAAGCGTGCCAGTGATAATTCGCCAATCTATTTAAGAGATGTGGCAGACGTATACATAGGAGCGGAAAACGAAAATTCCACTTTCAAAAGTGATGGCGTAGTCAATGTGAGTATGGGGATAGTGCCTCAATCTGATGCGAACCCACTGGAAGTTGCAGATCGAGTTCACGCGGAAGTAAAGAGCATTCAGCAATTTTTGCCGGAGGGAACTCGTTTAGCTATCGATTATGACTCTACAGTGTTTATCGAGCGCTCGATTGCCGAAGTATATAGCACACTCTTTATTACTGGCGGATTGGTGATTCTCGTCCTGTACATCTTTATTGGTCAAGTCAGGGCAACTCTGATTCCTGCGGTGACTGTGCCAGTATCCTTAATTTCCTCTTTCATTGCTGCGTATTACTTTGGCTTTTCAATTAACCTGATCACCTTGATGGCATTGATTCTATCAATCGGTCTGGTTGTCGATGATGCGATCGTTGTCGTCGAGAACATTTTCCACCACATCGAAAATGGTGAAAAGCCGCTGCTCGCTGCGTACAAAGGCACGCGAGAGGTAGGTTTTGCGGTGATCGCCACTACGCTGGTTTTAGTAATGGTCTTCCTACCGATATCCTTTATGGATGGTATGGTCGGTCTCTTGTTTACTGAGTTCTCAGTATTACTGGCAATGTCGGTTATCTTCTCATCTTTGATTGCCTTGACGCTAACTCCGGTTCTGGGGAGCAAGCTTCTAAAAGCTAACGTAAAACCGAACCGCTTTAACCTGTTTATTGACCGTATGTTTGGCCATCTTGAATCAGGTTACCGTAAAGTTCTAAAAGCGGCACTGAAATGGAAATGGGCTGCGCCACTTGTCATCCTTGCTTGTATTGGCGGTAGTTGGGGGTTAATGCAGCAAGTGCCAGCGCAGCTCACACCATCGGAAGACCGGGGAGTAATCTTTGCTTTTGTTCGTGGCGCTGATGCGACCAGTTATAACCGCATGTCGGCGAATATGGATATTGTTGAAGAGCGCTTGATGCCTTTGCTTGGTCAAGGTTTCTTGAAATCATTCAGTATTCAGTCGCCTGCCTTTGGCGGTAACGCAGGTGACCAAACGGGCTTCGTTATCATGATCTTAGAGGACTGGAATGACCGTGATGTCACTGCGCAGCAGGCGCTTGGCCAAGTCCGTAAGGCGTTGGCTGGTATCCCTGATGTTCGCGTCTTCCCATTCATGCCCGGTTTCCGAGGTGGTTCGAGTGAGCCGGTTCAATTTGTCTTAGGCGGTAGTGATTACCCAGAGTTAAAACAATGGGCGGAAAAATTGGAGCGATTAGCGGAAGAGTCGCCTTATATGGAAGGTGCAGACATCAATTACTCCGAAAAAACGCCTGAGTTAGTCGTCACAGTGGATAAGCAGCGCGCAGCAGAGCTGGGTATTCGAGTCTCGGATATTTCCGACACGCTTGAGATTATGCTTGGTGGTAAGAGTGAAACTACGTTTGTCGAACGTGGTGAAGAGTACGATGTTTATCTGCGAGGTGATGAAGATAGCTTTAATAACGCCGCTGATCTGAGCCAAATCTACATGCGCACTGCTTCTGGCGAGTTAGTCACTCTTGATGCCGTGACTAAGATTGAAGAGGTGGCTTCATCCATTCGTCTTTCGCACTACAACAAGCAAAAGGCGATTACGATTACGGCCAACTTATCCGATGGCTACACGCTTGGCGAAGCTCTCGACTTTTTAGATCAGCAAGCGATTGAGTTACTTCCGGGGGATATTTCCGTCAGCTACTCCGGAGAATCGAAAGATTACAAAGAGAATCAATCGAGCATTTTAGTGGTCTTTGCTTTGGCTCTGTTGGTTGCGTACTTGGTTCTTGCTGCTCAATTTGAAAGCTTTATTAACCCGCTGGTGGTGATGTTCACGGTTCCTATGGGCGTGTTTGGTGGATTCCTTGGATTATTCTTGATGGGGCAGGGGCTCAACATCTATAGCCAAATCGGTATGATCATGCTGATAGGTATGGTGACCAAAAATGGTATTTTAATCGTTGAGTTTGCTAACCAACTTCGTGATAGAGGTATCGAGTTTGAAAAAGCAATTGTAGATGCATCGGCTCGCCGTTTGCGTCCAATCATGATGACTGCGTTTACGACACTGGCGGGGGCGATTCCTTTGATTGTGTCTACTGGAGCAGGCTATGAAAGCCGAGTGGCTGTCGGTACTGTGATTTTCTTCGGTATGGCTTTTGCCACGCTAGTTACTCTGTTCGTTATTCCTGCTATGTACCGCTTGATTTCGGCAAGTACACAATCACCAGGTCATGTAGAAGCAGAGCTAAACAAAGAGCTCAGCCATGACGTGAAAGCGCGAACCTCTCATGGAGAATTGAGTTAAAAAGAAAAGGGTTGATGCTGATGCATCAACCCTTAATTTTATGAGCGGTAGTTACTAGCCGTAATTCACGGAGTAGCGAGTTGGTTTATGGTTCATTGCCAGTACAAGGTTTAGAGCAATAGCGCCAAGAATCGATAGACCAATGACTTCTGGTGAAACGAAGAAGCAAGAGGCAACTAAGATACAAAAGTCGATGGCTAGCTGAGATTTACCCACCGAAATGCCAAACTTGTCTTGAATAAATAGACACAAAACGTTGAATCCACCTAAGCTCGAACGATGGCGGAATAAAATCAACATGCCTAATCCCATCAGTAGTCCACCTGCAACTGCGCAGTACACTTCATTAATGGTATCTAAGCTAATCACTAGGTAGAGGTGGTCGGCAAAAATAGAGACTAAAGCACCGGAAACGGCACTATTAAACGCAAATCGTGCCCCAAAGCGCTTCCAGGCCAATAAATAGAATGGACAGTTAGCAATAAAATAAAGCGTACCGAATGAAATCGATACAAATTGGCTAACTAATAATGCTAAGCCCGTAGTTCCGCCAGTCAGTAAAGAAGCGGATTGTAAGAAGAAGACACCTTGAGCGACTAAAAATGTGCCAGTAAGAATTGCGACCCAGTCTTCTTTTCTTGAGTGTTTTTCCATCAATTTGAAATTTAACCAGTAAATAATGGCGTGCATACTATTTAAAAAATAAGGATTTCGGTAGCTTGAGAGGCAAATTTAAGGTAAACCTATGTAATTATCGTTTTACGGGGTGTAAAGGATAGATTTGACACTTGTCTCAGTGAGAGGCGTAAAAAGTGTCAACATGACGATCCTTGTAATTCATTATGAAAAAACTGCATGAGAAAAAATTCAATTTTCTCTTTATGACCCAGATCAAATTATGTAGAATGCGCGTCATTAGCTTAATGCAAACGTTTGCGTCGGTTAAAAACGTCGGTATTGAGGTCAGAAATCAGTTTTTTTGCAATTTTTAAGTCTTAATCTGAGTCAGGAGATACAGATGCTAAAGCGTGATATGAACATCGCAGATTACGATGCGGAACTGTTCGCAGCAATCCAAGAAGAAACTCTTCGCCAGGAAGAACACATTGAACTTATCGCTTCTGAGAACTACACAAGCCCACGTGTAATGGAAGCTCAAGGTTCTCAGCTAACTAACAAGTACGCTGAAGGTTACCCAGGCAAGCGCTACTACGGTGGTTGTGAGTACGTTGATAAAGCAGAAGCTCTTGCTATCGATCGTGCATGTGAGCTTTTCGGTTGTGAATACGCAAACGTACAGCCACACTCTGGTTCTCAAGCAAACAGCGCTGTTTACATGGCTCTTCTGAATCCAGGCGACACAGTTCTAGGCATGAGCCTAGCGCACGGTGGTCACCTGACTCACGGTTCACCAGTAAACTTCTCTGGTAAGCACTACAACGTAATTCCTTACGGTATCGATGAAGCTGGCCAAATCAACTACGATGAAATGGAGCAACTTGCCCTAGAGCACAAACCAAAGATGATCATCGGTGGTTTCTCAGCTTACTCTCAAATCGTAGATTGGGCTCGCATGCGTGAAATCGCAGACAAAGCAGGTGCTTGGCTATTCGTAGATATGGCGCACGTAGCGGGTCTTATCGCTGCAGGTGTTTACCCAACACCAGTACCACACGCGCACGTTGTGACAACAACAACGCACAAAACACTAGCAGGCCCACGTGGTGGTTTAATCCTGTCTAACGCTGGCGAAGAGATGTACAAGAAGCTGAACTCAGCAGTATTCCCTGGCGGTCAAGGTGGTCCACTAATGCACGTTATCGCTGGTAAAGCAGTGGCGTTCAAAGAAGCAATGGAACCTGAGTTCAAAGAGTACCAAGCTCGCGTAGTTAAGAATGCAAAAGCGATGGTTGCTCAGTTCCAAGAGCGTGGTTACAAAATCGTATCTAACGGTACTGAAAACCACTTGTTCCTAGTCGACCTAATCGACAAAGATATTACAGGTAAAGATGCAGATGCGGCACTAGGCGCAGCAAACATCACTGTAAACAAGAACTCAGTTCCAAACGATCCACGTAGCCCATTCGTTACTTCAGGTATCCGTGTAGGTTCTCCAGCAATCACTCGCCGCGGTTTCACTGAAGAAGATGCGAAAGAGTTAGCGAACTGGATGTGTGACGTTCTAGATAACATCGGCAACGAGGAAGTTATCGAAGCAACGAAAGCGAAAGTACTCGAGATCTGTAAGCGTCTACCAGTTTATGCTTAATTTTTCTTCGTAGAGTGAACGAACTTCTGTGTCGCACATACTCATTTGCTAGCGCAAACTCCGTGTGAGCTCCTTGAATTTCGTCCATCTACTTTGAAACTATTTTGAAAGGGCTCATTGAGCCCTTTTTTGATCTTGGTTTTTTGTCATTCCATAGAGTGACGAAGGAGCGAGTAGGGAATCTCTTGAAGATGATACATAAAACAAAAAGGGCTGATGTTTTTACATCAACCCTTTCAGTAATGGTGTACCGAGCTTATTTTGAAATGCTCAGTAATGTTCCTGATTTGCACTTGAACGAGTAGTATTTTCTGCTCTCGTTAAATTTACCTAGACCTTCTCCGTCACAGTAGTCGATATTAATATCGCGCATGGTTTCTAGCGTATCTTCACTTGTTAGAGCGAATTTAGAGCCGTCTGAACAAACGATTCTTACACGACCATCATCACTGACGGAGTAGATATCTACTTCAGTGTTACAAAGCTCAAAAGAAGCTTCACGAAAATTATCTTGCTTTGTATTTGAAGCGCAGCCTACTGAAAGTGCAGCGAGAGCGATTGCAGCTAATCCCAACTTTTTCATATTTGATCCTTGGAAAGATTACCTTATTCTAGGTTTTGTAATAGTCATAGACTAAGCCTATAGAAGAGCTCTGTCTCATTCAAGATTCCATAAAAAAAAGGCTGACTTATTCAGTCAGCCTTTCGACAATATGAGTACTTCAATTAGCTTACTTCTACACCTTGTGCTTGAAGGTCGGCGTGGTATGAAGAACGTACAAATGGACCACATGCTGCATGTGTAAAGCCAAGCTCAAGTGCGATCTCTTTTAGTTCATCAAACTCTGAAGGTGGTACGTAACGCTCAACCGGTAAGTGGTGACGACTTGGCGCTAAGTATTGACCTAAAGTCAGCATAGTCACGCCGTGCTCACGAAGATCTTTCAGTACTTGGACGATTTCTTCTTTGGTCTCACCTAAGCCCATCATGATGCCAGACTTAGTTGGGATATCAGGGTGCTGCTCTTTGAACTTTTTCAGTAGATCCAAAGACCATTTGTAGTTCGCGCCAGGGCGTGCTTTACGATACAAGCGTGGGGCTGTCTCTAGGTTATGGTTAAAGACATCTGGTGGATTGTCTTTAAGAAGCTCAAGTGCGACATCCATACGACCACGGAAGTCAGGGACCAAAGTTTCAATTTTGATGTGCGGGTTTAGCTCACGGATTTCACGGTTACAGTCAGCAAAGTGCTTAGCACCACCATCACGGAGATCGTCGCGGTCAACCGAAGTAATAACCACATATTTTAGCTTCATGTCTTGGATGGTTTTTGCCAGCTTTTTCGGCTCTTCCGCTTCTGGCGCCAGAGGGCGGCCATGAGCAACATCACAGAATGGACAGCGACGGGTACAGATTGCACCTAGGATCATAAAGGTAGCAGTACCGTGGTTGAAACATTCAGCAAGGTTAGGGCATGAGGCTTCTTCACAAACTGAGTGCAGATTGTTTTTACGCATCGCAGACTTAATGTCCTGAATACGTTGACTATCTGCTGGTAGCTTGATTTTCATCCAGTCAGGTTTACGCAGAACTTCTTTCTGTTCGGTTGGCATATTTTTTACTGGAATCAATGCCATTTTGTCAGCGTCGCGGTACTTAACGCCTTTTTCCATT
Source organism: Vibrio sp. (assembly GCF_984391705.1). Lineage (NCBI taxonomy): Bacteria > Pseudomonadati > Pseudomonadota > Gammaproteobacteria > Vibrionales > Vibrionaceae > Vibrio > Vibrio sp. The sequence continues at coordinate 8,645 of NZ_CFHWOM010000010.1, forward strand.
TGGATTGGTTTACTCATGCTTCTTTTGCTTCTCTTTACTTCTTATCGTACAGAAGGAGCTTCTGTGCTGAATTCTACTTGCTCGTAACCTAGCAGAGTCACAAGTTCATCGACTAATGTCTTTTCTACTTGCTCTAGATCTTTTGGTCCACCCAATTGGCTCACCTGAACCATTTCCATTCCGGCATAACCACAAGGGTTAATGCGTAAGAATGGGCTGAGATCCATGTTTACATTTAATGCTAGACCATGGAATGAGCAGCCTTTACGGATTCTTAGCCCTAGAGAGCAGATTTTTTTACCGTCGACATAGACGCCAGGAGCGTCAGGTCTTGCTGCTGATTCGATATTGTAATGCTTAAGAGTGCTGATCACGAGGTTCTCAATATGAGTAACGAGATCGCGAACGCCCAATTTTTTACGACGAAGGTTAATCAAAAAGTAAGCTACTAGCTGGCCTGGGCCATGGTAGGTTACTTGGCCACCACGGTCACTTTGGACTACCGGTATATCACCTGTGTTTAAAAGGTGCTCAGCTTTGCCTGCTTGCCCTTGAGTAAAAACTGGGTTGTGCTCTACAAGCCAAATTTCATCGCTGGTTTCTTCAGTTCGGGTATCAGTAAAGTCATGCATCGCTTGCCAGATTGGCTGGTAATCCTGCCGACCTAGATACTTCACTACAAGCTGGTTTTGCATCGCTGATCCTATCGTCGAGTCATAAAGTTGAAAGATTATAAACTGGATCCACAGAATCAACTATATACCAGTAACACATTTTTAACCCTAGAGATTCTGCAGGATTATTATCTATCTGATATCTAAAAAGAAAGCAGCTTTCGCTGCTTTCAAAAAAAATTGAATAACTCAAAAAATATTATAGAACCATGCGAACAATATCGATCTCACCTAGCTCTTTGTAGAGAGTTTCAACTTGCTCAATCGAAGTCGCGGTGATGTTTACCGACACTGAGTGGTAGTTGCCCTTTGCACTAGGTTTTACAACTGGGCTGTAATCGCCTGGAGCATGACGTTGGATTACTTCAAGAACCTTTTCTGGTAGTTCAGGTTTTGCATAACCCATTACTTTGTAGGTAAATGAGCATGGGAACTCTAGCAGGTCTTTCAGTTTTGCATCTGAGTTAATAGTCAGCATAGGACACTCCAAGTTGAACAGATTTTTTAGCAGCGCGGAATAGTACTGCTAATAACGTTAAATCTCAATACATCAGCGATGAAGCCAATGTGATAAAAAAAGCCGCTATTAAGCGGCTTTTTCGATGAATTCGTTATGAATTACAGGAAGCTCTTAAACAGCATTACGATGTAATCCCATAGACGACTAAACAGACTACCTTCTTCTACGTCTTCAAGAGCAAGAAGTGGGTACTGTGCGACATCTTCGCCTTCTAGTTGATAGTATAGCTTACCAACTACGTCACCTTTACTAATTGGGGCTTCTAGCTCTTTTTCAAGTACGAAGCTAGCTTTTAGGTTTTTAGCTTGGCCACGAGGCAGTGTTACGTATGTATCTTGGTCAAGACCTAGAGCAACCATATCTTTGTCACCCATCCAGATCTTCTCTTCAACAAAGGTTTCACCTGCTTTGTGTGGTGCAACTGTTTCAAAGAAGCGGAAGCCGTAGCTTAGTAGCTTTTTACTTTCTGACTTACGAGCATTCGCATTCTTAGTACCCATTACTACAGCAACTAAGCGCATTTTACCTTCGGTTGCTGAGCTTACTAGGCTGTAACCTGCATTACTTGTGTGGCCTGTTTTGATGCCGTCAACGTTCATGCTCTTATCCCAAAGTAGACCGTTACGGTTGTACTGGGTAATGCCGTTGTAAGTGTATTTCTTCTCAGAGTAGATTCGGTACTCGTCTGGCACGTCTCGGATAAGAGCGCTGCCAAGAAGTGCCATGTCGTATGGCGTAGAGTACAGATCTGGATTGTCTAGACCGTGCACGTTAGCAAAGTGCGTGTCTTTCATGCCAATGGTATCAGCCCACGCGTTCATCAGATCAACAAATGCATCTTCAGAACCAGCGATGTGTTCAGCCATTGCCACACAAGCATCGTTGCCTGATTGAATGATAATGCCGCGGTTTAAGTCTTCAACTTTAACGGTCGTACCAACTTCAATGAACATCTTTGAAGAGTCCGGGAAGTTTTTCGCCCAAGCGTTTTTGCTTATGGTGACATCGTCTTGAAGTGAGATATTGCCGCGCTCAAGCTCTTGGCCGATGACGTAACTGGTCATCATTTTGGTCAAGCTTGCTGGAGACAACTTAGTGTTCATCTCTTTTTCGGCAAGAACTTTGCCTGAATGGAAATCCATCAGCACATAGCCTTTAGCAGCAATTTGTGGTGCATCTGGAACAACAATTGGCGTCGCGAAAGTAGAAGTTGCGAAAGTTGCAGAAAGCGCAATAGAAGACGCAAAAACGGATTTAATTAGCGTTGTTTTTTTCATATTGACTACAGGTTTATCTTTAACTGTCCATATCTTAACAGAATCACTCTTCCAAGCTAGTGTCGTTGCATTAGCTTGGAGGATTAACTCTACAAGGATTTAATAAATGCACTTGGATAGCCAAGTGTTTTTACTTGTTCTAATGTTTTTTGAGTTTGCATGTAGTCATTGAAAGGTCCAAGAAGTACTCGGTGGACGTTTTTCTCTGAGCCTACATAACTCTCTACCGCAAGCTTTTGACCTAAGTCTTGCGCTAAAGTTCGCACTCGTTCGGGATGTTGTGACGAAGCTACTTGTACCACGAATTTTGGTAATGCTTGCTGTTTATGCGCTTCGGTCGGTTTGTCGACTTTAATCACGCGTATCGAGACATTAGCCGTTCCGGTTTTTATCACATCCAACTTGGTTGCGGCCGCGTAGCTAAGGTCAATAACACGACCTGGGTGAAATGGACCTCGGTCATTGACTCGAACGATCGTTGTTTTGCCGTTGTCTTTGTTGGTCACTTCAACATAGCTAGGTAATGGCAGCGTTTTGTGTGCCGCTGTCATGGAGTACATGTCATAGATTTCGCCATTAGAAGTAAGGTGACCATGGAATTTTTTACCGTACCACGATGCAATGCCTTCTTCGCTAAACCCTGTTGAGTCTTTAACTATCTTATAGTGATTGCCACGCAGGGTGTAATCCTTGTTGCCGCCTAAACTATAGGGTTCATACTGTGGAACCGCATCTTCAATGTGGTCGACAGAGATTGGTTTCTCCGGTGCGACATCATCATCAATCGAGTAGCGCTTAGATGGTGATGATGAACAACCCGCCAGAATGATACTCGTGCATGCGAACGCCAGCAGTGATTTGTTTTTCATATTATGTTGCCTTAGAAAACGCTTTTCTGTGGGTGTGTATAGACATCAGGATGCCGAAGCCTGCCATTAATGTCACCATTGATGTGCCGCCGTAGCTGATTAGCGGTAAAGGCACCCCAACAACCGGAAGAATACCGCTCACCATACCAATGTTTACGAATACGTAAACGAAGAAGCTTAAAACGATACTGCCTGCCATCATGCGTCCAAAAGCCGTTTGAGCTTTGCTGGCCAGATATAAGCCGCGTCCAATGATGTAAAGGTAGATGCTGAGCAGAGCTAGAATGCCAATTAAGCCCCATTCTTCAGCAATTACTGCAAAAATAAAGTCAGTGTGGCGTTCTGGCAGGAACTCTAATTGTGATTGAGTTCCTTGCAACCAACCCTTACCCGCAAGTCCACCAGAACCAATAGCTATTTTACTCTGAATGATGTGATAACCTGCGCCAAGTGGATCTGACTCTGGGTTAAATAGAGTTCTTACGCGTACTTTTTGATACTCGCGCATCAAGAAGAACCAAAGAATAGGTAAGAAAGCACCGAGACCACAGGCTGCAGCAAAGATGATTTTCCAGCTAATACCGGCGAGGAAAATAACAAAGATGCCTGACGCAGCGATAAGGATTGATGTACCCAAATCCGGTTGTTTTGCAATTAGGATCGTCGGAACAAAAACCATCACTAACGAAAGAACTAAAGTCTGGAACGTTGGCGGCAGGGCTCGTTTACCTATATAGCGCGCTATCATCAAAGGTACCGCTAGTTTGAGTAGTTCGGATGGCTGGAAGCGAACAAAACCGAGATTCAACCAGCGCTGTGCACCTTTAGAGGCTTCACCAAAGAAGAGTACCCCGAGCAATAGCATGATACCGCCAGCAAACATTAATGGCGCAAGGCTTTCGTACGTGCGTGGAGGAATTTGAGCAAGAAAGAACATCACGCCCAGTGATAACCCCATACGCATTGCTTGGCGATCCATCATCGCGAGACTCTGACCACTCGCGCTGTACATCACGATAAGTCCGAACCCCATCAGTACTAGAATGCCGAGCAGTAGAGGCAAATCGATATGGAAGCGCTCAAATAGAGCTCGGTTCTGGCCAGTTGAAGGATCAAAATCCATTATTTATCAGCCTCTTTCTTTTCTACGAGTACATGGTCAAAGACACGGCGTACGACAGGGCCACCATTGCTGGAGCCACCACCTGCGTTTTCGAGGACGATGGTTACGACAATTTTGGGGTCTTCAATTGGGGCAAATCCAGTAAACAGAGCGTGATCTCTTAGGTGTTCCGCGATTTCGTCTGCGTTGTATTTTTCATCCTCACCTAGACCAAAGACCTGCGCTGTTCCTGATTTTCCTGCACTGACATATTCTGTGTTAACGAAAGATCTACGCGCGGTGCCTTTCTTACCGTGGTTTACTAGACGCATGCCTTCAATCGCCATATCCCAGTACTTTTCTTTTACACCTTCGATTGGTGGATAAGTATAGGTTTCCAGACCAGACAGCTCTTGTTTGTCAAAACGCTCACCATTCACAATGGTGGCACGTAATAAGTGTGGAGCAATGCGAGTACCACGGTTGACCAGCACCGACGTGGCTTTGGCAATTTGCATTGGTGTAGCGGTCCAATAGCCTTGGCCAATACCGACAGGGATAGTATCCCCTTGATACCAAGGCACACGGTGTCTAGCCATTTTCCATTCGCGAGTAGGCATGTTCGCTTTACTCTCTTCACGAATATCGATACCTGTGTAATCACCAAAACCAAACATCATCATCCAATTGGAGATCCTGTCGATACCCATGTCATAGGCAATTTGGTAGAAGAAGGTGTCGACTGACTCCTCAATAGATTTGACGATATCGACTTTACCGTGACCCCATGGAAGCCAGTCACGGAATGGACGAGTTTTAGAATTTGGAATTTTCCAATAACCCGGGTCGTTACGTGTGGTATATGGAGTGATAACGCCTTCCTGCAAAGCAGCAACCGCCATAAAAGGTTTGATTGTTGACGCAGGAGGGTAAATGCCTAATGTCGCGCGGTTCACCAGTGGGCGATCTTTGTCATTGAGCAGTGCTCGGTAAGCTTTTCCAGAAATACCATGGACAAAGGCATTGGGGTCGTAGCTAGGGCTCGATACCATAGCTAAGACTCCATTGTCTTTCGGGTCGAGTACAACAGCGCTACCCCGTCGGTCCGCTAACAGTTCATGTATATAGAGCTGTAAGTCGATATCAAGGTTTAGAACGATGTCTTTACCTGGTACTGGTGGTACATACTTAAGTGTTCGAATGATGCGACCACGGCTATTGACTTCGACTTCTTGATAGCCAGCGGTGCCATGTAATAGGTCTTCATAGTAGCGTTCGATACCTAGTTTTCCGATATCACGCGTAGCTTGATAGTTGGCATCTTTTTCTTCGCGGATCAGTCGCTGCATATCTCTGTCATTAATACGAGATACGTAACCAATGACGTGAGTGAGCACTTCACCATACGGGTAATGACGCTTGAGCGCTGCATTGACCGACACGCCAGGGAATTTATGCTGGTTGACGGAAAATTTTGCGACTTGTTCCGGAGTGAGCTGGGTCAAGATTGGGACGGACTTAAAGCGGCGCGTTTGACGACGTTCTTTTTTGAAGCGTTCAACTTGCTCTGGGGTTATGGTCAAGATTTCTTGCAGGTTCGCAATGGTCTCATCCATGTCCTTAATTTTTTCTGGCGTGATTTCTAAGCTAAAAACCGGTCGGTTTTCTGCCAGTAATTGGCCATTGCGGTCGTAGATCAAGCCGCGGTTTGGTGCGATAGGTACAACTTTGATACGGTTGTCGTTTGAGCGCGTTTTGTAGTCTTGGAACTGGTTAACTTGAATATTGTACAAGTTCGTTACCAGAAGCCCCATCATGGTAACTATGCCCATAAAAGCGACAATAGCACGACTTTTAAATAGTCGTGCTTCTTCTTGATAGTCCCTTATTTGGGAGCGCTTCCGTAACATGGATAGATTATTCTCGGTGGTATGGGTGGTTGGCAGTAATGCTCCACGCTCGGTATAAACTTTCCGCCATCACAATACGGACTAGAGGGTGAGGTAAAGTTAGTGCTGATAGAGACCAACTCTGGTCGGCAGCTGCTTTACATGCAGGAGCGAGACCTTCTGGGCCACCAATCAAAATAGACACATCCCTTGCGTCAAGCTTCCAACTTTCAAGCTGTTCGGCAAGTTGCGGCGTATCCCATTTTTTCCCAGGAATATCTAGCGTAACAATTCGATTGCCTTTTGGCACGGCTGCAAGCATAGCTTCGCCTTCTTTTTGCAGAATCCTTGCAATGTCGGCGTTTTTCCCACGCTTTCCTGCTGGAATTTCAATCAGTTCCAGTGGCATGTCATGAGGGAAGCGGCGTTTGTACTCTTGAAAACCTTCTTCCACCCACTTTGGCATTTTTGTGCCTACGGCAATCAATTGTAGTTTCATTGCTTAGCCCCAAAGCTTCTCTAATTGATAAAGCTCACGTTGCTCTTCTTGCATAACATGGAGGATAGTTGTGCCCATATCTAGAACAACCCATTCACCTTCCGCTTCGCCATCAATACCTAAAGGTACGATACCTGCTAATTTAGACTCTTTAGCCACGTGATCTGCGATTGATGATACGTGACGCTTTGAAGTTCCCGTACAGATAATCATGTAGTCAGTAATGCTTGATTTACCTTGAACATCAATAGTTTTGATGTCTTGAGCTTTCATATCATCGGCTTTGTCTACTAAGAAATCATTCAGTTCTTCAAGTTGCAAGGTGTTGTCCTCGTTAGTTCAATTTGGTTCTTATATGGGGCTCTCCCCAAAAGGCGGCGCAGTATATCACGCTTTTTATAGCTTCACCTGAGGTAAGCACATTTGAGTACTTAACTGGTGTAATAGTGGCCAACTGGATTGGTCGTATTGAGTTTTGGTCAATATTTCAATCTTGGCTAACAGTTGTAAAAGCTCGCTTACGTTAGCGATAGATAATCGGTTTAAGGCAGCAGAGTAGAGCGGGCGCTTAGATTGCCAGATTCTGTAAGACTCAAACACTCGATTAATTGGCTCAGTTTGCATCATCTGCAGCATGGCAAGGAGTTGGGACAATTCTTTTTGAATGGTCCGAGCGAGAATAACAATCTCAATTCCCTCAGCTTCGAGTTGACGCATAATGCGTTGGGAACGATTTGCTTTACCTGCGAGTAATGCGTCAATCCAGTGGAAAGCCGTAAAATGGTTATGGCGGCTGAGGGACTCTTCTAATCGAATTAAATTCAATTGCCCGTCGGGGTAGAGCAATGCCAATTTTTCCAAACTTTGCGTTAGCGCAAATAGATTGCCTTCATGCCACTGTGCCAGCATTTGGACCGCTTCTGGATCTGGCTTTAGATTGAGCGCACGACAGCGAGCTTGAACGAACTGAGGTAAACGCTGAATATCAGGTGTGAGGCAATTTACCCAGCAGCCATTTGTTGAAAGAGCTTTAAACCACTTGGCATTTTCTTGCGCTTTGGTGAGTTTGGTACCGATAACGACAAGAATGATGTCTTCGTGGAGTAAATCAGCGATCGCTAGCAACTCTTTGGCTATAGAGGCGTTAACCCCTGCTTCCGGAAGCTCTAACTCGATTATTTGGCGAGCAGAGAATAGGCTCATCGCTTGGCAACAGTCATAAACAACATTCCAGTCAAATGAGCTGTCTACCGCAAATCGGTGGCGTTCTTCAAAACCTTGGGAAAAGGCACTTTTTTGAATAGCTTGACGCGATTCCTGTAGGAGAAGAGGTTCATTGCCAAAAAGGAGGTAGGTTGGGTGGAGCTGCTTGTTCAGCTGCTCCAAAAGTCGATCGGCGAAAATGCGCATTAGTACCTCTTACTGACCTACTGAGTCAGTCGAAAAGGTTTTGATGCGATACTGTTCATCATCATCTTTTAATGACAATTCTTCTGCTTCATCATTGAGTTCATCGTGCTCGATATCTGCTCTCAATCGAGCCATCTGGCGAACAATTTGTGTTGCAGCAAGTTTACGCATTTCGTCTTCAATCATGTCACGCTCAACCGACTTTGCTAGTGCACTTAGCGGGTTATCTAGATAGCTTCGCGTTACACTGGTTGAATACGTCTTTGCACCAACTTCGGGAATGGTTACGCGATAAGAGGCTCGGAAGGTGATCTCTTTTTCTGCTGCTCGAGTGTTTTGGTATAAAGATAATGTACGCTCACCAACACCTTCACTTACTAGGTGAAGATTAGGTACGTTAGCTGCGGGTGGGACAATATCCACTTCACTCAGGCGCAGCTGACCTTTCATCATACGGGTAAAGGTGCTGTATGGGTCATAACTGGTCAGAGATAATGTATTGAGTTCATCAGGAACTGAGTAATCACCGCGTAGGTGAAAGCCACAACCAGCCAATAGGCTTGCAATGAGTACAACAGAAGTGAGCTTTGCAGTGGAATCAGAAAACAGGCGCAATACACGGCGAAACATAGATTAATAGCTCTCGGTTATGGGTTTACTTATCTTACTGCTCTATACAGTGATGACTGGTTAGAACTTTAAGATAAATAAAGCAGGGCAATGAGTTGCCCTGCTTATGACTTATTTATCTGCGATTAGTTCGCCACAATGTTCAGAAGTTTACCTGGTACGTAAATAACTTTACGAACTGTTTTGCCTTCTGTGAACTTAGTAACGTTCTCATCGTTTAGACCTAGCGCTTCGATATCTTCTTTCGAGATATCAGCTGGTACTGTCAGCTTCGCACGTAGCTTACCGTTAACTTGAACTACAATAGTTTTCTCGTCTTCAACAAGCGCTTTCTCGTCGAATGTTGGCCATACTGCGTTGTCGATATCTGACTCGCCTAGTACAGTCCACAATTCGTAAGAGATATGCGGAGTGATTGGGTAAAGCATTGCAACCACGGCTTTTAGTGCTTCATCAAGGATTGCACGATCTTGCGCAGACTCTTGAGGTGCTTTCGCCAGCTTATTCATCAGTTCCATGATTGCAGCGATAGCCGTGTTGAACGTTTGACGGCGAGCGATATCGTCAGTCACTTTCGCGATTGTCTTATGCACGTCACGACGAAGTGCTTTTTGGTCACCAGAAAGTGCTGCTGCATCTACTGCTTCTGCTGCGCCTTTTGATGCGTGCTCGTTCACTAGCTTCCACACACGTTTCAGGAAGCGGTTTGCACCTTCAACGCCAGACTCTTGCCACTCAAGCGTCATGTCTGCAGGAGATGCAAACATCATGAATAGACGTACTGTATCAGCACCGTATTTGTCTACCATTTCTTGCGGGTCGATACCGTTGTTCTTCGACTTAGACATCTTGATCATGCCTGAGTGTGTTACGTCACGGCCTTCGTTGTCTTTAGCTGAAGTGATACGGCCTTTACCGTCACGCTCTACAGCAACGTCAGTTGGAGCAACCCACTCTTTACCGCCTTTGTCGTTCTCGAAGTAGAACGCATCCGCTAGAACCATGCCTTGACATAGAAGCTGTTTGAACGGCTCGTCAGACGTTACGTAACCTGCGTCACGTAGCAATTTATGGAAGAAGCGAGAGTACAGTAGGTGCATACAAGCGTGCTCGATACCACCGATGTACTGGTCTACTGGTAGCCAGTAGTTTGCTTTTTCTGGATCTAGAATGTCGTCAGCTTGTGGTGAACAGTAACGTGCGTAGTACCAAGAAGATTCCATGAACGTATCGAATGTATCTGTCTCACGTAGAGCAGGTTCGCCGTTGAATGTTGTCTTCGCCCATTCTTTGTCAGCTTTGATTGGGCTAGTTACACCGTCCATTACCACGTCTTCTGGAAGAATGACTGGTAATTGGTCTGCTGGTACTGGGTGAACTTCACCATCTTCAGTGGTTACCATTGGGATTGGAGCACCCCAGTAACGCTGACGAGAAACACCCCAGTCACGTAGACGGAAGTTAACTGTCTTAGTACCTTTGCCTTCTGCTTCTAGCTTCGCTGCGATTGCATCAAATGCCGCTTGGAACTCAAGACCGTCGAACTCGCCTGAGTCAAACAGCACACCTTTCTCAGTGTATGCTTCTTCAGCGATGTTTAGCTCGCTGCCGTCAGCAGGCTTGATTACAGGGATGATATCCAGACCGTACTTAGTTGCGAACTCGAAATCACGTTGGTCATGTGCAGGTACTGCCATTACAGCGCCTGTACCGTAGTCCATTAGTACGAAGTTAGCGACGTAAACTGGCACTTCACGACCGTTCAATGGGTGAATAGCAGTAAGGCCAGTCGCCATACCTTTCTTCTCCATTGTCGCAAGCTCAGCTTCCGCTACTTTGTTGTTCTTACACTCTTCGATGAAGGCTGCTAGCTCTGGGTTGTTCTCAGCTGCTACTGCCGCTAGAGGGTGACCTGCTGCGATACCTACGTAAGTCACACCCATTAGTGTGTCTGGACGTGTTGTGTAAACTTCTAGGTCTTGTTGACCTTTCACTTCAAACTTAAGTTCTACACCTTCAGAGCGACCGATCCAGTTGCGCTGCATGGTCTTAACCATTTCAGGCCAGCCATCTAGGTTATCTAGATCGTCTAGTAGTTCTTGAGCATATTCAGTGATCTTAATGAACCACTGCGGGATTTCTTTTTGCTCTACAGGCGTGTCACAACGCCAGCAGCAGCCATCTTCAACCTGCTCATTTGCAAGAACAGTTTGGTCGTTTGGACACCAGTTAACTGATGACGTCTTCTTGTAAACTAGGCCTTTGTTGTAAAGTTTAGTGAAAAACTCTTGCTCCCAACGGTAGTACTCAGGTGTACACGTTGCGAACTCACGGTTCCAGTCGTAACCAAAGCCTAGAAGCTTAAGTTGGTTCTTCATGTACTCAATGTTTTCGTAAGTCCATGGTGCAGGTGCAGTGTTGTTTTTTACCGCTGCGTTTTCTGCAGGAAGACCAAACGCATCCCAACCAATTGGTTGCATTACGTTTTTGCCTTGTAGGCGTTGGAAACGAGATACCACATCACCGATAGTGTAGTTACGCACGTGACCCATGTGCAGTCGGCCACTTGGGTATGGGAACATTGATAGACAGTAGAATTTTTCTTTATTTGGGTCTTCACTTACAACAAAGGTCTTGTTGTTATCCCAGTGCTGTTGAACTTTTTGTTCAATATCTTGCGGGTTATATTGTTCTTGCATCGATGATATCCGGTTATCTTGGAATTTGTGAGTTCGGTTAGAACAGACATTAATAGATCGTCATAGAATACCTAAAGGAGAGGGGCACAACAATAGCCAATACCCACTCAAATCACGTAAAGATGGTGATGTTTATTGCCTTTAACTGGCTTTATGAATGTGCATCAGTGAATCGAAAAGGAGGTTAGCGATGCCAAAACGCAAAACAGGTTATGAGGAGATGTTTGAAGACGTGGTCGAAGCTCTCAAACATAGCCCTGATGAAGTTAACCACGTTTTAGAAACCTCGGGTAAAGTTGTTAATGCAGCCAATGACTTAACCAAAGATGAGCTGGCTTTGGTTTCTGCTTACGTGAAGTCGGATTTAAAAGAGTTTGCTGACAACTATGAAGACTCAAAAAGTGGTCCGTTTTACTTGATGATTGCTGACTCCATCTGGCAAGGCTTGTTGGAGATTACTGATCGAACTAAAGTGGAATGGGTTGAATTGTTCGAGGATCTGGATCATCAAGGCTTGTACGAAGCTGGCGAAGTCATAGGCTTGGGCTCGTTGGTTTGCGATGACTGCGGCCATAAAACGGAATACAACCACCCAACGATTATCATTCCATGCACTAAGTGTGGCTGCAAAGGCTTTAGTCGCCAAGCGCTGAAACCATAATGCAGGCTCAATTTTCACCAAATATGAAAAGGGCTGACATTTTGTGTCAGCCCTTTGGTGTTTATGAATCTGAGTGTTTGCTTCTCATTTTCCAGCCGATGGCTAAGCTCAACAATACCCAGATATAGAGTGGCCAAGTACCTACCTGGCGGTAAGGCGTCTGCCCCTCAGTGGAAATGATCTCGGTTCTTAACACACCTGTTTCAAACTGAGGAATCTGAGCGACCACATGACCTTGATAGTCTGTCACTGCCGTTACGCCATTATTGGTGGAACGAATGACAGGCTTACCTAACTCTAAAGCACGCATTCGCGCGATTTCCATATGTTGCAGTGGGCCAATCGAGCTGCCAAACCATGCGTCGTTTGAGAGCGTAAGGATGAAGTCTGTATCGTCGTTAACGTTTTGGCGTACTTGCTCATTAAAGATGATTTCGTAGCACAGCGCGGGCGCCATTTGTTTTCCACTGGCGTCGATGTTCTGTTGAACAAAGTCACCTCGGCTAAAAGATGACATTGGCAAGTTAAAGAACGGAGCCAGTGGTCTTAAAATGGTTTCAAATGGTACAAACTCACCGAAAGGCAGGAGGTGGTGTTTATGATAGCGTTGGTTCATGTCGTAACTATAATCACCGTAGGCGGTTTCACCGACAGTTAGGATACTGTTATAGAACTTTCTATTTTCCCCTTGGTTTACCACGCCGGTAATTACTGCACTTTGGTTGAGTTTGGCGGCGGAATCTAAGTTGCGCAGGAAAGACGAAATTTCAAACTCAAAAGCTGGGATGGCAGCTTCTGGCCAAATGATAATATCTGCATCCCAGTTTTCACGGGTTAAGTCAGTATATTTCATAATGGTTGGCCAGCGTTCGCTTGGTAGCCATTTTAGTTCTTGAGCAATGTTGCCTTGAATCAATGCGAGCTTAGTACTGCTATCAGGGTTTGGCGTCACCCAACTTGCCGCTTTTAGCCCATAGCCAGCCGATAAGATTACGGCAGGGATAACTAAATGCAGCCATTGGCGATGCAGTGATGCGTAAGCGATAGCTCCAGCACTTAGTACAACAAATAACGTCAGTAACTCTACACCTCCGATTGGTGCAAAATTAGCCAGCGGGCTTTCTATTTGGCTGTAGCCAAGCCATAACCACGGAAAACCTGTCATTACCCAACCGCGTAGCCAATCAGCAATAAGCCAAAGAGCAGGAGCGACTAGCAGTAAACGAGTTCTATTTGATTGAGGGAAGAATCGGTTCAGTGCCCAAGTGAAAAGAGCGCTATAGATGGCTAAATAACCGATCAATAACGTCATTAGGAATACACTGGCTATCTTGGGCATACCGCCAAAATTATCAATACTGATATGAACCCAACTGATACCAGTGGCAAATTGGCCGATGCCCCAAGCATAACCAATCCATAAAGCTCGTTTTGCGCTTTGCTGATGAATAAGCAGCAATAATAGAGCAGGGGAGAGAATGGCTAATGGCCAGAGTTGGTATGGAGCAAAAGCTAGTGTGGTTATCGCGCCAACAAAAACGGCCGCAAGCGGCCGTTTTAGGCGATGAAAAAGAGTATTTAACATCGTTATCTTTTCTGAATATCCCACAAGGGAAATTAGCGTTACTCTTCGGCAGGTTCCGGAAGAGACTCTTCGTCTGGAATAGTTACTTGTAGCTGTAACACACGACGGTTATCTGCAGAGGTAACTTTAAAGCTGTAGTGTTCAATCTCTACGACTTCACCACGTGAAGGTAGGTGACCAAACGCTGTCATTACCATGCCTCCCACTGTATCCACTTCATCATCGCTGAAAGAAGTGCTGAAGGTTTCATTGAACTCTTCAATGGTGGTAAGTGCTTTAACTGCATAGGTGTGTTTACTCAGTTTGCGGATATCGAGTTCTTCTTCATCGTCGAATTCATCTTCGATTTCTCCAACGATTTCTTCAAGAATATCTTCGATAGTCACAAGACCAGAAACCCCACCGAACTCATCTACGACAATCGCCATGTGATAACGTTCCTCGCGGAACTCTTTAAGTAGGCGATCGACTCGCTTACTTTCAGGAACAACGACCGCAGGGCGGATCACTTGCTCAATATCAAATGGCGCACTTTGAGAGCCTAAATACTTTAGTAAGTCCTTCGCTAACAGAATACCTTCTACATGGTCTTTGTCTTCACTGATAACTGGGTAGCGTGAGTGCTGTGCGTCAGTGATCAAGTTGACTAGAGCGTCTAAATCGTCGCTACGGTCAACCGTAACCATTTGCGAGCGTGGGATCATAATGTCGCGCACTCGCATTTCAGAAATCTCCATAACACCTTCGAGCATGTCGCGGGTATCGTGGTCGATTAGGTCATTTTCCTCAGAGTCACGGAACACTTCCACAAGCTCTTGGCGATCTTTTGGTTCACCTTGGAATAATTGACCTAGGCGTCCGAAGAAGGACTTTCTACTCGGACCTTCAGATTTTTCTTTCTTACCTTCTAGAGAAGAGGGCGAATTGTCTTCGTTCATTGTTTCTCATTTAAGTAACGCTATCAGATGTGTGATAGCACACGTTCATAGAAACGAAAGGGGATATACGCATTCAGGATGAAAATGCCTGTTTACGTGGCTTTCGCTTCTACTCTTTCTCAGCTAAGTATGGGTCTTCAAAACCCATCTCTTGCATGATTTCTGTTTCGAGTGACTCCATCTCTTCGGCTTCGTCATCCTCGATATGATCATAACCTAGCAGATGCAAGCTACCATGTACAACCATATGCGCCCAGTGAGCCATAAGAGGTTTATTTTGCTCTACGGCTTCACGCTCTACGACCTGACGGCAGATGATCAAATCACCCAGTAGGTTGATTTCCATACCTGGAGGCGCTTCGAATGGAAAAGAAAGCACGTTAGTTGGCTTATCTTTACCGCGATATTCGTGATTGAGCTGGTGGCTTTCTTCCACATCCACAATACGGATTGTTAACTCAGCATCCTTTTGGAACGGGATGATTGTTTTATCCAGCCAAGTTTGAAGATCTTGCTCACTTGGTAAGCCTTCTTCATTTTCGACTGCAAATTGTAGGTCGAGTTCAATACTCATTATTTACCTTCAGATGCTTCTGCTTGGACTTGCTTAGAGAGCTCAGCTTTTGCTGTTTCTAGTAGCTTTGCTTCTCTCTCTTCGCGACGCTTTTTCTCGAAATCTTTACGCTCTTTTTGGTCTTGCGCTTCCCACTTTTCGTAAGCGTTAACGATACGGGCGACAACCGGGTGGCGTACAACGTCATCAGCTTGGAAAAAGTTAAAGCTGATGTCATCCACTTCGCTTAATACTTCGATAGCATGGCGCAGGCCAGACTTCGCGCCGCGAGGCAAGTCAATCTGAGTGATATCACCGGTAATCACAGCGCGAGAGTTAAAGCCGATACGCGTTAAGAACATCTTCATCTGTTCTACGGTTGTGTTTTGGCTTTCGTCTAAGATGATGAATGCGTCGTTTAACGTACGACCACGCATGTAAGCCAGCGGTGCAACCTCAATAACGTTACGCTCAATCAGTTTTTCTACTTTTTCGAAGCCTAACATTTCGAAAAGGGCATCGTATAGTGGACGAAGGTATGGGTCGACTTTTTGGCTTAAGTCACCAGGTAGGAAGCCTAGCTTCTCTCCAGCTTCTACAGCTGGGCGGGTGAGCAAAATACGACGAATTTCTTGCCGTTCTAATGCATCTACGGCAGCAGCAACCGCGAGGTAGGTCTTACCAGTACCAGCAGGACCAATACCAAATGAGATGTCATGAGTAACCATGTTCATCAAGTATTGACCTTGGTTCGGAGTACGCGGCTTGATGACGCCCTTCTTGGTCTTAATAAACACTTCTTTACCGTGTTCAAATTCAGACTCAAGGTTCTGTTCTAATACACCCGTTTCTTTGATCGCTAAGTGGATCTCATCAGGCTCAACATCCGGGATGTTGCCACGCACAGGAGCGGTATTGACATACAAGGTCTTGATGATTTCAAGAGCTGCTGCGGACGTGTGAGGTTTACCCACGATGGTAAAAAAGTTGCCACGGTAGCTGATTTCGACACCTAAGCGGCGTTCAAGGTGTTTAATATTGTCGTCGAAAGGACCGCAAAGGCTTGCCAAACGGCGGTTATCTGAAGGTTCTAGATTGATTTCTAGGGTAACAATTTTATTGCTCAAAGTTGCCTCTCATTGTTTGTCACTCTAAAAAAGCCCGATTTAGACCGGGCTTTTAGTGACCTTATATACCTTTCTCTAAGATGGTATCAGAGTCGGGTAAATTCAAGCTAATTTCGAGCTTAAGGTGTAAAGGTTGCTACACCTAGCTCATCTTCACGCTTCGTTTTTGCCATCATTTGTGTCGGCGAAATGATAGTACGTAGATCCATGTCTTTTTCTGTACGCACTAAATCACCACGCAATGAGTTAGCAAATACGTCAGTGATCTTCACATCAACAAACTGACCGATTAGGTCTGCGCTACCTTCAAAGTTCACTACACGGTTATTTTCAGTACGTGCACGAAGCTCCATTAGATTCTTCTTAGATGGACCTTCTACCAGTACACGCTGCTCTGTGCCAAGCATTAGGCGAGAGTAGCGCATTGCTTGCGCGTTTACTGTTTGTTGTAGTTCATATAGACGCTCTTTTTTCTCTTGCTCTGGCACATCACATGGGTAGTCCGCAGCTGGCGTACCTGGACGTGGAGAGAAGATAAAGCTGAAACTCATGTCGAAATCAACGTCTGTGATTAGTTTCATTGTATCTTGGTGATCTTTCGCCGTTTCGCCTGGGAAACCAACGATAAAGTCAGAGCTGATTTGGATATCAGGACGTGCTTTACGTAGTTTACGAATGATCGATTTGTATTCGATAGCTGTGTGAGGACGCTTCATCATCGTAAGGATGCGGTCACTACCACTTTGGACTGGTAGGTGCAGGAAGCTCACCAGCTCAGGCGTATCTTCATAGACTGCGATGATGTCGTCAGTGAACTCTAGCGGGTGACTGGTGGTAAAGCGAATACGGTCAATACCATCGATAGACGCTACTAAGCGCAGTAATTCAGCAAAGCTACAGATGTCGCCATCGTGCATAGGACCGCGGTACGCGTTTACGTTTTGACCTAACAGGTTTACTTCACGAACACCTTGCTCGGCTAGCTGTGCGATTTCAAATAGTACGTCATCCATTGGACGGCTTACTTCTTCACCACGAGTGTACGGTACAACACAGTAAGTACAGTATTTAGAACAGCCTTCCATGATAGAAACGAATGCCGTAGCGCCTTCAGCACGAGGCTCTGGCAGGCGATCAAACTTTTCGATTTCAGGGAAAGAGATATCCATTACAGGCGCTTCATCCGATTGAGATTGTTTGATCATCTCAGGAAGACGGTGCAAAGTTTGTGGGCCGAAAATTACGTCAACAAACGGTGCGCGTTCACGAATGTGATCACCTTCTTGGGTTGCTACACAGCCACCCACACCGATAACAACGCCTGGCTTTTTGTCTTTAAGAGTTTTCCAACGACCTAGCTGGTGGAATACTTTTTCTTGTGCTTTTTCACGGATAGAACAAGTATTCAGTAGTAGTACGTCTGCTTCTTCTGGTTCTTCTGTTAGCTCGTAGCCATTAGCCGCGTTCATTAGATCCGCCATTTTTGATGAATCGTACTCGTTCATCTGGCAACCCCAGGTTTTAATTAGCAGTTTTTTACTCATGTTGTTCGCTCGATCGTTAGTTTAAATTAAGGGAGCAAATCGCCCAATATTTCCAGTAAATCAACAAAACCTATTCAGTTTGATGACTATATTTTAGCCGCCCTCTCGGCGGTAAGCGGCGTATTGTACTGCTTTCAATACCACCTGACTAGTGCTGGCTTAAAATCAGTTAAACCCTATATCGTACAAGGGGTTTACCCAGATAGTAGGTGAGGTTTTTAGTTACATTTTAGTAATGAAAACGTACAATAAAAAACAGTCAGTGAATCAATCAATTGAAGTGCAAATTATGAGCAAATTTGATGTGGCCGTTATCGGTGGAGGCATGGTCGGGGCCGCTATTGCGGTTGGCTTTGCTAAGCAAGGCCGACAAGTTGCCGTTGTAGAAGGTGCTGCGCCTAACCTATTTTCTCCAGAGCAACCTCTTGATATTCGTGTCTCAGCGATTTCAGAGCACTCAGTTTCTATTTTGACAGAGTTAGGTGCATGGGATGCAATCCAATCTATGCGTGTTTGTCCTTATCGTCGTTTAGAAACTTGGGAGCATCCAGAGTGTCGGACTCGCTTTCACTCAGATTCGCTTGGTATGGAACAGTTGGGGTACATTGTCGAAAATCGATTGATTCAACTCGGTTTATGGCAGCAGTTAGAATCGCTTGAAAACGTAACACTTTATTGTCCCGACACACTTGATGATATTGTCTTTGGCGAAACGAATCAGGTTAAGTTGTCATCTGGTCAATCTATCACTGCGGAACTAATCGTCGGCGCAGACGGTGCAAACTCCAAAGTTCGCCAGTTATCGGGTATTGGTATTACAGCCTGGGATTATCGTCAGCACTGTATGCTTATTAACGTTGAAACTCAATTGCCTCAGCAAGATATCACTTGGCAGCAATTTACTCCGACAGGCCCTAGGTCATTCCTTCCACTTGCCTCGCTTCAAGTTGATGGAAACGAAATCGCTCAAGGCTCGTTGGTTTGGTATGACTCTCCAAGTCGAATTAAGCGTTTATCAGCAATGTCTCCAGCACAATTGCGCGAAGAAGTATTGGCTCACTTCCCACAAGAGCTTGGTGATATCAAAGTGCTTCAATCTGGTTCGTTCCCATTGACGCGTCGTCATGCTCAAGCATACTCTGCGAATCAATGTGTGTTGGTTGGCGACTCTGCTCATACGATCAACCCATTAGCTGGGCAGGGGGTAAACTTAGGTTTTAAAGACGTTGAGGTGTTGCTTGCTGTCACCGAAGGTAAAGAAGAGCTTTCCCGCGATGTTCTAGCTCAGTATGAGCGTAAGCGTCGTCCGGATAACTTGTTGATGCAGTCCGGCATGGACTTTTTCTATAAGAGTTTCAGTAACGACATTGCGCCGCTTAAGCTGGTGCGAAATGCAGCTCTTAAAATGGCTGAAAACACCGGCCCTTTAAAAGCTCAGGTACTAAAATATGCCCTGGGCTTAAAGTGAAGTAGATATAAATCTTATAGGCAATAAAAAACGCAGCTATGAGCTGCGTTTTTTTGTGTTTGGCTAAGTAAAATTACTTAGTTACGCGTAGAACTGGAGTTTCACCAACAGTTACAGAACCAGAAAGCTTGTTCAGCTCTTTGATTTCGTCCATGTTAGAGATAACAACTGGAGTTAGTGTTGATTTCGCTTTCTCTTCTAGAAGAGCTAGATCGAATTCAATGATAGTATCGCCAGCTTTAACAGTTTGACCTTCTTCAGCGATGCGCTTGAAGCCTTCGCCTTTAAGTTCAACAGTATCGATACCGAAGTGAACAAAAAGCTCAACACCGTCGTCAGATTCGATAGAGAACGCGTGGTTCGTTTCGAAGATCTTACCGATAGTACCGTTTACAGGAGCTACCATTTTGTTACCAGCAGGTTTGATAGCAATACCATCACCAACGATTTTCTCAGCGAAAACAACATCTGGCACATCTTCGATGTTCACGATCTCACCAGATAGTGGTGCGATGATTTCGATTGCACCTGCGTCAGCGCTGTCGTCAGATACTAGCTTCTTAAGTTTGTCAAACAGACCCATTGTGTCATGCTCCTAACGTTTTTATTTAATTCTGTCGAATTATAGTATACCAATCTTACGAGATAGACGACTTTTTTTACCGTCTATCTCATTGGAATTAGTTGATTATTGAGTTTTCTCAGCGATGAATTTTTCTACAACTGCTTCAATTTCTGCTGCTGTTGGTAGAGAAAGTGCTTCTTCAGCCATCGCTTTTACTTCTGCGAAGTTAGAGTTACGGATAACTTTCTTCACTTTAGGGATAGAAATACCGCTCATTGAGAACTCATCTAGGCCCATACCTAGTAGAAGTAGCGTTGCACGCTCGTCACCTGCAAGTTCACCACACATACCAGTCCACTTACCTTCAGCGTGAGAAGCATCGATAACTTGCTTGATCACTGTTAATACAGCTGGTGATAGTGGGTTGTATAGGTGAGAGATCATCTCGTTACCACGGTCTACTGCTAGCGTGTACTGAGTAAGGTCGTTAGTACCGATAGAGAAGAATGCTACTTCTTTCGCTAGGTGGTGTGCGATAGCTGCTGCTGCAGGAGTCTCAACCATTACACCGATTTCGATATTCTCATCGAATGCTAGACCTTCCTCACGAAGCTCAGCTTTGTACTCTTCGATTGCTTTCTTCAGTTCACGGATCTCTTCGACAGAGATGATCATTGGGAACATGATGCGAAGCTTACCGTGTGCAGACGCACGTAGGATACCGCGTAGTTGGTCACGAAGGATTTCACGACGGTCTAAGCTGATACGAACTGCGCGCCAGCCTAGGAATGGGTTCATCTCTTGTGGAAGATCCATGTAAGGAAGATCTTTATCACCACCGATGTCCATAGTACGGATGATTACCGACTCGCCGTTCATTGCTTCAGCAACTTCTTTGTACGCTTGGTACTGCTCTTCTTCAGTAGGAAGTGCATCACGGTCCATGAATAGGAACTCAGTACGGTACAGACCAACGCCTTCACCACCGTTACGGATGATGCCGTCACAGTCTTTAACTGTACCGATGTTACCGCAAACTTCTACGCGGTGACCGTCTAGAGTTTCTGCGTGTAGGTCTTTTAGCTTAGCCAGTTCTTCTTTCTCAGCAACGAACGCTGCTTTAACTGCTTTCGCTTCTTCAAGTTCAGCTTCAGATGGGTTGATAACAATCTTGTTGTTCATCGCATCAAGAATCAGCATGTCGCCGTTCTTTACTTGCTTAGTGATATCGTTAGTACCAACGATAGCAGGAAGCTCTAGTGAGCGCGCCATGATTGAAGTATGAGAGGTACGACCGCCGATGTCACAAGCAAAACCAAGAACGTAGTCTAGGTTGATTTGTGCAGTTTCAGATGGCGTTAGATCGTAAGCTACTAGGATAACTTCTTCATCGATGTCGCTTAGAGAAACGATGTTGATGCCTAGTGCGTTTTTAACAAAACGTGTACCGATATCACGGATGTCAGTTGCACGTTCTTTTAGGTATTCGTCGTCTAGAGATTCTAGAGCAGATGCTTGCTCTTCGATAACTGTGTAGATTGCGTTATCCGCGTGCATCTTGTCATTTTTGATTAGTGCTAGGATTTCTTCCTCTAGCTCTTCGTCTTCAAGAAGCATGATGTGACCTTCAAAGATCGCTTCTTTTTCTTCACCGAAAGTTTCAAGCGCTTTTTGCTTAACAACTTCGAGTTGAGCTGAAGATTTGTTACGAGCGTCAAAGAAACGCTGAACTTCTGCTTCAACTTGGTCTTCAGTGATAGTGTTAGTGTTTAGAACGATTTCATCTTCTTGAAGTAGTAGTGCTTTACCGATAGCAATACCAGGAGATGCTAGGATGCCTGAAATCATAGCCTTACCTTAAATTGGTCAACTTTAAAAACGGGAGAATAATGAGTGCGCTAACGAATATTTGTAGCTTATATTTTGGCCTATTTCCAACAAAGCCATTTTGCTTTCACAAAATGGCTTTGAAAATAGGAGACCGAATTAGTGTAGTTGGTCCATTAGAGCAACTAGGTGGTCAACAGCTTGTTGAGCTTGTGGGCCCTCAGCTGAGATAGAAACTACTGTACCTTTAACTAGGCCTAGAGTTTGTAGCTTGAATAGGCTCTTTGCGCTAGCGCTTTTACCGTTAGAAGTCACAGTGATGTCCGCGTCGAATGCTTTAGCTTCTTTAACGAACTGTGCAGCTGGACGAGTGTGAAGACCGTTTTCTGCAGTGATTTCTACTTGCTTCTCGTACATGTTATATACCCCAATTGATTTATATTTTGATAGTTTCTTAACCAGAACTAGCTTAACCGTAAATATTATATTCTGCTAGATGCACAACGTTCATTTCGTGTCAGAACTGATACTGGTTGTAAATTTTCCACTAGTGATTCGAATCTTTGTTCAATCTCACTAGCGAGATAAATACTTAATTAGCTCTTTTATTTTGAAGCTAAAAATAAAACTGCCCCGATATTACCAAAGGTGTGGCGAGGATCAACAAAAAAGCCCCTAAATGGGGCTTTTTTGGACGAAAAATTGATTTGACAACATATTACTGTTGGTTTTCTTTCTCGGTAAAGATGCCTGCAAACAGTGCTGTACTTAGGTAACGTTCACCAGAACTAGGTAGAACAGTAACAATGGTTTTCCCTGAAAATTCAGGTAGTTCTGCCAATCTGTTAGCTGCAACCACTGCTGCACCTGAAGAAATACCAGCCAAAATACCTTCTTCTTCCATTAGGCGACGAGCCATTGCGATCGCTTCTTCCGAAGTAACAGCTTCAACACGGTCAATCACCTCTAAATCAAGGTTACCAGGAATGAAACCTGCGCCAATACCTTGGATTTTGTGTGGTGCTGGTTGAATTTCTTCACCTGCTAGAGCTTGAGCAATCACTGGTGACTCTGCAGGTTCAACGGCTACTGAAACAATGTTCTTACCTTTTTCACCTTTGATGTATCGGCTAGTACCTGTGATAGTACCACCTGTACCTACGCCCGCTACGAATACGTCTACTTCACCGTCTGTCGCTTCCCAGATTTCTGGACCCGTTGTCTTTTCGTGGATCTCTGGGTTAGCAGGGTTGTTGAATTGCTGTAGAAGTAGGTATTTATCTGGGTTGCTCGCTACGATTTCCTCTGCTTTAGCAATCGCGCCTTTCATACCTTTCGCTGCTTCTGTTAGCTCAAGGTTTGCACCGAGTGCTTTAAGCAGTTTACGACGCTCTAAGCTCATTGACTCAGGCATTGTTAGCGTTAGCTTGTAACCACGAGCAGCTGCTACGAAAGCAAGAGCAACACCAGTGTTACCACTTGTAGGTTCTACTAGCTCAACGCCTGGTTTCAAAGTGCCTGCTTTTTCAGCTTCCCAAATCATGTTTGCACCGATACGACATTTAACGCTGAAGCTTGGGTTACGTGCTTCGACTTTTGCCAATACTTTACCGTTACTAACTTTATTAAGGCGTACAAGTGGGGTGTTACCGATTGTTTGCGAATTGTCTTCGTAGATCTTGCTCATAGCGATGTTCCTTCATTACACGTTTTGTGAATACAGATAGAAGAATATGTGGTCTGAAAAAAAGGGAAAAGGATTAAAAAGTTATATCTTATTAGTATGCTAGGTGAATCATAATTTGAACGGATACTTAATTTAATCGGTAAGTCAAAGATGAGGCTTGGATTGCTCGGCAATTATAGAGCAGCAAATAGAGGAAACACACTAAGCCAATATAAGAGACTTAGTGTGGATACACGTAGGTGTTATGAAAGGGTTACTGCTGGTTTTTGAACTCAGCTACCCACATCGCTGTAGCACCACAAACCGCTACTGGCATGACAATTAAGTTCAGAATCGGAATCGTAGTGAAGATACTGACTAGTGCACCAAACGAATATGCTTTGCCCTGTTTTTGTTTCAAATTGTAACGCATGTCGTTAAAGCTAATTTTGTGATTATCAAATGGGTAATCGCAATACTGAATAGCGAGAATCCAAGCAGTAAAGGCGAACCAAAGAATCGGACCAATTGTTTGACCTAGAGCAGGAATCAATAGCAGTAAGAAAAGCCCAATTGCTTTTGGCAACACGTAAACTAACTTTCGCCATTCACGCGCAAGAATTCGAGGTGTGTCTTTTAAGGTTGACAATAGTCCCTCTTCATTCACTTTTTGTTGGGTAAGGTGTTCTTCTACTTTTTCTGCAAGCAACCCATTAAACGGTGCGGCGACAAAGTTAGCCAGCGTACTGAAAAAATAGGAAAAAGTGGCAAGTATTGTTAAAACCAATAAAGGCCAAAGTAGATAAGTAAGCCATGAGAGAAACTCTGGAAGCTGACCCATAAGCTGATTAATCCAAACATCTAGATTAGAGAAAAGATAAAACAGTGCGCTGCCCACAAGAAGCACATTGGCTAGTAGCGGTAATAATACAAATTGTCGGATCCCTGGTTTCATAGCCAAATCTAAGCCATAAAAAAAGTAACCGAATCCACTACGTTGGTGTTGGGAAGAATTCATAGTTGAGAGCCATTTACTGGTTTAAAAACGAACGCTGAATATCTTAACAAGAAAAAAGCGTGTTCAAAATCACAACATTCTCGGAACTTCTAACATTAAGTTGTTCTAAAACAGGGGAGAGTTTTGGTAGAGTTACTGAAGTTTAGATATAACCTAATTCAATACGGGTGCTTTTGAAGCATGATTATTGAGTAATTGAGAGCTAAAAATGCAGGAACTGCGATTCGTACTCATAATTGTTGGAGCGTTAGCGATAGCCGCTTTATTGTTCCACGGTTTATGGACAAGCAAAAAAGAAGGGTCGACAAAGTTTGGCAATAAACCAATGCGTAAACTGGATGTCGATAATGAAGAAGAGTCTGAAAGCATCCCTGATCGAGGATTTGCGCCAGAAGATGACTTCGAAATTATTCGTAAGGAACGCAAAGAGCCTGAATTTGCGCCAGAACCTGTGATGGCTGATCCACTAATTGATAGTTATCAGGACGAGGCTGAAGCTAAGCTCCAATCAAAGATCATCGATGAACCTGAACTCGAAGTCCCATCGATTTCTACTCAAGCTTTTGATGAAATTGATGCGCGTATTGAACCATCTGTTCCGCCTGAGACGGAGTTAGACGTCCAACCTATAGCCGTTAAGGAAGAAGAGGCAGAAGCTCAACCTGAACCAGAGATGGAAGTGATCGTTTTAAATGTTCACTGTGCTGGTGAAGAACCGTTTGTTGGCACAAAGTTGTTCGATAGTATGCAACAAAATGGTTTGTTATACGGAGAAATGGACATTTTCCATCGTCATTCCGATTTGTCCGGTACGGGTAAGGTTCTGTTTAGTGTTGCGAATATGATGCAGCCAGGCACATTAAAACATGATGATCCTGCGGAGTTTTCAACCAAAGGTATTTCGTTCTTTATGACGTTACCTTGTTACGGTGAACCCGATCAAAACTTCAAATTGATGTTAAAAACGGCTCAGCAGATTGCTGACGATTTAGGTGCCAATGTTCTTGATGATGCACGCAACCTAATGACACCAAATCGTATTGATGCTTATAAAGCTCAAATACAAAAGTTTAAAGCAGCGACGTCTGCGTAAATCGTCGTACAATCTATTCCTAAGGCTCCGAATCGGGGCCTTTGTTGTTTCTAGCGTGTTCATGATGATTGATAACTTGAGCACGCCTAGCCATACTAAATGGCAAATTATTTCTACCGTACCGTTGTGCGGTTTGTGATTCCAAATTATTAACAACCAGAGTTAGTTATGCCGCAACAGATTCAAGAAAAACTCAACCAGTTACGTGAGAGCCTGCATTATCACGGAGTGAAATACTATGTTGAGGACTCTCCGGAAATCCCCGATGCAGAATATGACCGTTTGATGAGAGAGTTGATTGAGCTAGAAGCGCAAAACCCTGATATGGTAACTGTTGATTCCCCGAGTCATAGAGTCGGGGGAGCACCGCTTGACGGCTTTAATTCAGTCGCTCACGAAATCCCAATGCTATCGTTAGATAATGCTTTTGATGATAGTGAGTTAGATGCGTTTTACAAACGTATGTCAGATCGCATTGTCGGTGCCTCTGTAGACGCGTTCTGTTGTGAGCCCAAGCTAGATGGCTTAGCCGTGAGTTTGCTCTATGAAAACGGTGTGCTTGTCCAAGCTGCGACGCGTGGTGATGGTACTACCGGAGAAAATATCACAGAAAACGTACGAACTATTAAAGCCATTCCGCTGAAACTTCAAGGTGAAGGGTGGCCACAGAGAATTGAAGTGCGTGGCGAAGTGTTTATGCCTAAGGCGGGGTTTGACAAACTCAATGAACAAGCATTAAAGAAAGGCGAGAAGGTGTTCGTTAACCCGCGTAATGCAGCTGCTGGTAGTTTACGCCAATTGGATTCTCGCATCACAGCGACTCGTCCTCTCAGTTTCTATGCTTACAGTGTCGGTGTTGTCGAAGGAGCAACATTGTCAGAAAGTCATTACGAGCGTTTTTTACAGTTAAAGGCATGGGGATTACCCATGTGTCCTGAAACGCGAAAAGTCGCAAATTTAGACGATGTGAAAACGTACTACCAAGACATTCTGCAGCGTCGCGATCAGTTAGCTTATGAAATAGATGGCGTTGTCATTAAGGTTGATGCTATCGCGCTTCAAGAGCAATTGGGTTTTGTTGCCAGAGCTCCCCGCTGGGCCATCGCGTATAAATTTCCAGCTCAAGAAGAAATCACGTTGTTAAATGATGTTGAGTTTCAAGTCGGGCGTACGGGGGCGATTACGCCCGTAGCTAAACTTGAGCCTGTATTTGTAGGTGGGGTGACGGTCAGCAATGCGACGTTACATAACGCTGATGAAATTGCTCGTCTCGGTGTAATGGTCGGTGACAGCGTTGTCATCCGTCGAGCTGGTGATGTGATCCCTCAAATTGTATCGGTTGTGTCAGATCGCAGACCAGAAAACGCGAAAGAGATTGTCTTTCCGGCTCAATGCCCAGTTTGTAGTTCGCAAGTAGAGAGAGTTGAAGGAGAAGCTGTTGCGCGTTGTTCTGGTGGCTTGGTTTGCCAAGCACAACGTAAAGAAGCGTTAAAGCACTTTGTTTCGCGTAAAGCTCTAGATGTGGATGGTCTTGGTGAAAAAGTTATTGAGCAATTAGTTGACCGAGAAATGGTGGAAACACCTGCCGATTTGTTCAAACTTTCAGCTGGTATTATTACTGTTTTGGACCGTATGGGGCCAAAATCTGCACAGAATGTCGTTGATGCTCTCGTTAAGGCGAAAGAAACGACCTTAGCGCGGTTCTTGTATTCATTAGGGATTCGAGAAGTGGGTGAAGCAACTGCGGCTAATTTGGCGCAACATTTTAAAACGCTTGATCAGATCAAGTCGGCAACCCATGACCAGTTAATCGAAGTCTCTGATATTGGCGGGATTGTAGCAAGTCATATCACAGCCTTCTTCGCGCAAGAGAAGAATCAGATTGTTATTGATGATTTGATCAAACAGGGAATTCATTGGCCCGATATTCAAGAACAGGATAATAACGTCCCTCAGCCACTCGCGGGTAAAACAGTTGTGCTTACAGGGAGTTTATCTCAGCTGTCACGCAGTGATGCTAAAGCGGCATTGCAGAACTTAGGTGCTAAGGTTACGGGCAGTGTATCAAAGAAAACGGACATATTGTTTGCTGGAGAAAATGCGGGGTCGAAATTGGCTAAAGCGCAAGATTTAGGTGTTGAAGTCCGCACAGAACAAGACTTAATAGACTTGATTTAATTAGCTTCATTGTATTTTAAAGCCACCTTAGGGTGGCTTTTTTTTGTCATGAAATAACTTCATTTTTAGAACGCTTTAAATGCATTCTTGCGTCAGTGATCTTGTTCAAACAAATTTTAATTGACGTAAAAGAGTAAAAAAAATGCGACGCACTTCAATGCGTTTTTAGTGTTTTTTATATTTAAGTTATTGTTTTTGTTTGTTTAATTTTGTTTTTAGGGTTTTTGTTCTGTTTGGTTGAGATCAAGATCACTAAGGTTATAAAAATTTGTAGCAGGTCATATTTTTTTAGATAAAAAGAAACTTCTCGTTGATGTTTTGCTCCGCGAAGTTAGTCTAGAAGCATGGATACACGGTGTGTATGCAGGAAATAGAAAATCAAAAGTTAAAGGTTAATTTGCGGTTTTCGACATAGGAAATGAGTTCTCCCTTCGGCGGCCAACTTAAGGTGAGAAAAAAGAAAAAACAGCTATATCCATTTTTAGGAGTTTTTCCATGGACAAAATGTTTAAACGTACTCTGCTAGGTGCTGCAGTTGCAGGTGCAGTATTAGCAGGGCCAGTTATGGCTAACCAGGACAACTTAGGACCAGAATATACTGGTGCTGTGTCTGAGTTTTTTGCAGAGTCTGCTATTAGCGGTAACTTAAACTTCTGGATGCGTGCTCGCGACCGTGCTCCAGCACAAGATGCAGAAAAAGAAACTAACTTAAACCACGGTAGTATTTTCGTTAACCTAGGTTTCAACTCTGGTTACGTTAACGACGTTGTTGGTGCAGACTTCGTAATCTACAGCACGTGGGATATGTGGAACGATACTTCGGCGTCAGGTGGTAATGCACTAGGCCATGAAATGAACTTCCTTCCATGTGACGGCCCTGCAAGCAGCAACTGTTACAGTAACGGTCCTGAAAAAGGCGGTGTATCTTTCGCTACAGCAGCAGCTAAGTTTAAGTTTGGTGACAACGTAAATGCTAAACTAGGTTACTTCCAACCTTCTGTACCTAGTTCACTAGGCGTGAACTGGTCGTTTGCTCCAGGTACTTACCGTGGTGGTGAAATCGGTGGTAGCTTTGGCGGTGTTGATCTAGGCTTTGTGGTTGCGGATGAATACAAAGCTCCATGGTACAAAACTACAGATAAGTTTGTTGGCGTAGATGGCGATGATGAGGTGTTATTCTCTCTAGGTGCACGTTACAAGCTTGAAAATGGCATTAGCTTAGACGGTGCTTACGCTAAACTTGACGAGCGTTCAATTGCTCACTTTAAAGTTAAGGGTACAACAGACGGCGGCATCTACTGGTCTCCTCAACTATACGTAGTTAATGATGAAAACCAATACGAAGATGGCGACAATGGTTACCAACTAGCGTTCCTATCTAGCTACGGTTCAGGTCAGTACTCATACCGCGCAGAAGCTACCTACACAATGGCTCAAGACGATGGCAACTGGTTTGCATACCGTCCAACAGCAGGTTATGGTGGTTCAAATGGTGCTTACGAAATCTGGTGGAACAACCGCTCAGACTTTAACCACCACGAAGAGCTAGCAGTGTTTGGTTCTGTATCTAGAGATTTTTCTGATATTGGTGGTACAGGGTTCAGCGCAGGTATCAGCGGCGCGTACGGCTTCGGTTCTTCAGTTGATGGGTATAAAGATCTGAAAGAATATGCATATAGCTTGTTTGCGAACTACGCAATTCAAGGTGGTGCACTTAAAGATGCTAATGTAGCATTCCACTACACTCAGTACTTCAACGATACAGATGCACCTAGCTGGAATGGCTACGCTAACTTGTTCCAAGATGAAACAGACTTCAAATTGGTCCTAGCGATTCCTTTCAGTGTTAAGTAATACACACTAACTAATAAAAGCCAAACTTGATAGTTTGGCTTTTTTGTTTTTATTAACAGCTTCTCTAAATAGTTAATAAAAAACAAAAATTATTGTAAGAGCCATATGTTAGAAAGTCGAAGTTGACTTAGAATATGGATGTGTTTTGACGTTATATAATCTTGGTTGTCGCCCTAGCTTTAGTTCCGAGACAATTACTAGGTTATGAATTGATCCTTCATTAATTTAGCTAGATTTTTGGATACGTTGAACCCTAAAGGAGGTTTAGCAATGAAAAAACTTTTACTACCGTTAGCATCCATTATGCTTGTTGCTTGTACTTCAACCCCAAAAACGGCTAGTGAATATTGGTTTGGGCTTGGTGAACGTTTAGGGAGCCTTGGTTACTCGGAGAGTATTACTGAGATAAATAAATACAAGGAAAAGGTCCCGTTTGACGAACTGGCTTACCAAAAAGGTTATGCGAAAGGAAAGGCTGACTATTGTGATCCTTCCCAAGCATTCAACAAAGGTATTGGTGGAATAAGGTACACCGGTCAATGCGAAGGCTTTAGCCAAGAAGCGATGATAGAGTCAGAATGGCGAAGAGGCTGGGAGGCGTTTATTGGTGCAGATTTCTATTAGCCAACAGAACAACAAATATATTGCTCTGTTGACTGAGTTATTATGCTCGGATTTACTGAGACTCTCCGCCATAAATTCGGCACATATCTCTAGGCATTGATTTAACAGATCCATCGCTTAGTGTACATGACACGCCTGCTCCAAAGGCTTTACCAGCATTTTGAGATGCAAGAGCTGTTACTGGAGTCATAAGTAAAGCCATGATAGATAATAAAGACAAAAATTTCATATTTCACCTCGTGAATGAATAATTCTTTAGTTGATGTTGTTCTCGTCCATAAGTATGGATATATAAGCGCTAAGATCAAAAATAATTTAATAATTCAAATTTTTCTCTAATAAATAACTTTGTCTTTATATTTGAAGAGAATTAATAAGGCTATGAAATAATTACGATGCGAAAATGTAAGCATGAACTTTAAAGCTCATAATTCTTTTTTATTTTGGCTTAATTGACGATCTTATTTTGTTGTGATTTGTCTATAAGTTGTTGGGATGTCGAAGAAAATAAAAAAGCGAAGCCAGAAAGCTTCGCTTTTTTGTATTTGAGGGATGATTAGGTGAGATCTTTTTGCTTAATTGTGAGCACGATTCCATCAATTTCAGTAATAATTACTTGTGAGCCCGCTGCGATTTTTGACTCTGACTTAGCTGTCCAAGTTGTATCGCCGACTTTTATTCGCCCCTTTCCAGCGGGAAAATCTTCATTCAAAGTAATAATTTCACCGACAAGTTGTTTCTCTTTTTGGTTTAGCTCTCTTGTCGCATCCCCACGTTTATCGTTAGTAAATTGCCTGCGCCACCATAACCACGTTGTGAGTAGAGAGAAGGCACCAAATGCTGTCCATTGAAGCTGCCAGCCCATTGGGATAAAAGTAAGAATAACCCCAACAATGAGTGCGGATAGTCCCAGCCATAAGAAGTATCCCGCTGTACCAAACAGCTCAATGGCAAGCAGTGCTAAACCAAATGCTAACCAATGCCAATGATTTATCGAGCCGAGTAGTTCAAACAAGGTTACCTCTACTTATCTTGTTCAGATTGATGCTTAAACATTTCAGCAATACCTGCCACGGAGCCCATTAAACCGGAGGCTTCAAGTGGAAGCATGATGATTTTTCCATTTTCAGCCTGGCCGATAGATTTCAGCGCCTCGGTGTATCCCTGAGCAATAAAGTAATTCACCGCTTGCATGTCTCCTTTTGCTATGGCTTCAGACACCATAGAGGTAGCTTTCGCTTCTGCTTCTGCGGCTCGCTCGCGAGCTTCTGCTTGAAGTATTGCGGCTTGTTTATCACCTTCGGCTTTCAATATTTCTGACTGCTTATGACCTTCAGCTTTTAGAATCTCAGCTTGACGAACACCTTCAGCTTCCAATATATCAGCACGTTTATTACGCTCCGCTTTCATTTGAGCGTTCATTGCTGCAGTGAGATCAGCTGGTGGCTGTACGTCTTTTATTTCGATACGTGTGACTTTCACTCCCCAAGGGTTAGTTGCGTCGTCAACGATCGTTAATAAGCGACTATTGATCATGTCGCGTTGACTCAGCATTTCATCCAATTCCATGGAACCAAGTACGGTACGAATATTGGTTAGCGTTAGGTTCCTGATAGCGTGCTCTAAATCGTTCACCTCATAGGCGGCTTTAGGAGCGTCTATGACTTGGACAAAACATACTGCATCAATAGTTACATTCGCGTTATCTTTCGAAATGACTTCCTGTGCAGGAATATCTAATACCCTTTCCATCATATTTACTTTGTGGCCAATGCTGTCGACGAATGGAATGATAATGTTCAAGCCTGGCTTTAAGGTATGGGTATAACGACCAAAGCGTTCTACTGTCCAGTGATTGCCTTGTGGGACTGTCTTGATGCCTGCAATGAGTAGGGCAATGATAACGACGAGAAATACGCCGATTGTGATCAATGAATCAATAGCCATTTGGAGTTCCTTTTTATAAATATCTATGTCGATTGTTGCTTATTTGTGCATGCGAAACAATGACAGAAATGAGAACCATGGCTAACTTTGAATAGAATTAAGGCCGATATAATCGACCTTAACTTTATGATTTAGAAAGAACTAGTAAAGAATCGAGTATAGCTGGCGGCGGTATTTGCCTGCGATCGGGTTGCCTTGGCCAAGTGCGGCCAAAATATCCATGAAAGACTTTTTAATTTCACCGTCCAGAGCATTTAGATCGCGGCAAAGGTGAGCCCAGAGTAACTCCAATGCTTCTTCATCGCGATTAACTTGATGGTAGGCCAATGCAAGTTGGTTTACTAGCTCTATACTGTCAGGCTCTTGCTCCAACGAAGCTTCCAACGATTGAATTTCAGGGCTGTTCGCTGCTTGGGCATGTAACTCCAGCTTGGCGATAAGTCCTTTGTAGAAATTGTCTTGGTATTCAAGAGGAATATGATCGAGGAGTATTTTTGCTTGATCGAAGTTTTGCGTTTCTAGGTAGCAGTCCGCTAAAGCAAGTTTAACGTCACCTTTTTGCTTAATAGAATCATCTAAGCTTTCTAGTAACGGTAGAGCTTGTGCATGCTGCCCAGCTTGAATAAAGTCTGTTGCTTGCTTGAGAGTTAATTCATCTTGGCTAGGAAGGTGCTTCGTTACCATTTCCTTGATAGCTTCTATGCTCTGTATACCGCCCATGCCATCAACAGCTTGACCGTTAATGAACAGAGCTATGGTTGGTAGAGCTTGGACGCCAAATTGGCTTGCAATTGCTTGCTCTTGTTCACAGTTGAGTAGAGCTAACGTGAATGCACCATTGTACTGTTGAGTAAGCATTTGAAGATCGGGGATAACTTGCGCACTTTCTTGGCTCATTGGAGCCCAGAAATGAATCAGAACGGGCGTTTGCATTGAGCTTTCAAGTACTTGGCGGAAGTTTTGTTCGTTGAGCTCAACAATAAATGGTGATTGCATGTAAAGAGTCCTTGCAACATAGATGATATAGCAAAGATATGGGCTGACGGTTAAGAGTTCAAGGTAAGTCTCTGAATAATACAAAAACACCGCCATATAGGCGGTGCTTTGTGACTAAATTGCAAGCGAAGGTGTTTATAAAACGATAAACAGAGTTAGCGCAACACCCACACTAATCCAGTTTAGCTGATTAAGTGTCATGTTATTTTACCGAATGTAACGCTTAAATTTATAGGGAAGGTCAATCTTCGCTCACTAAGATAGCGTCCAAATGTTACGATAAAATTACATGACTTTCTTTTTATTTATGCTGCCCGTCGCAAAATTAAATCTAACCAACGAGTCGGTAAGAACCGTTTTAGTACTGCAAACACTTTTGTCGGTGTCGTAACTCGGTAACGAATTTTCGGGGTTGAGGATTCAAGTGCGTGTATCAGGGGGGCAATACAGGACTCAGCTGGTAACACAAACGCATTATTAGATGATGTGTTCGCCAGTCGTTCTAATTGCTGTTGATACTCATTTTTGTGTCTGCTTTGATCAGTGTCTATCCATTTTAAGAAGGCTTTTTTGGCATTGGCTCTAAATTGGGTTTCAATAGGTCCTGGCTCTATTAAGCTTATGTGGATATCTGTATCTGTGAGTTCAAGACGTAAAGTATCTGTCCAGCCTTCGAGAGCAAACTTGGAAGCGTTATAAGCCCCACGGTACTTCATTGCAGCAAAGCCAAGTACGGAACTGTTTTGAACGATTCGTCCGTAACCTTGCTGGTGCATGATTGGCAATATCAAAGTAACGAGTTGATGCCAGCCGAAAAAGTTGGACTCAAATTGTTCCCTAAGGGCCTGAGTGGGAAGATCTTCTAGCGCACCTGGTTGGCCATAAGCCCCGTTGTTAAATAATCCGTCTAGTTTCCCATTGGTGAGCCGCAAAGCTTCAGCAACTCCGTTTTGGATACTGTCACTATCGGCTAGATCGAGCTGAATGCAAGTTATTCCGTCATTGCTCAATCGTTCAACATCTTTTTCATTCCGACAAGATGCGATGACTTGATAGCCTCGCTGATGTAAAGCGTGAGCACAAACATACCCTATGCCGGTTGAGCATCCGGTGATTAAAATGGACTTAGTCATGTCTCTGTATTCTTGTTCCCTTTGGAGAAAACTAGAGTAAAAGATTATTCATGATGTTGTAACAAGTTTTTTAAGGCAGGCTCTATACGAGAGTAGCTGAATCGAAAACCTAACTCTGTGAGTTTCTTTGGCTTTGCACGGATGCTATCGAATAAGAGTATAGAACTTTCCCCCATCGCAAGTTTTAAGGCCCATTTAGGTGTGAAAAGCAGATGAGGCCTACGAAGGGATTTGGCTAACGTTTGGCTAAATTGTTTATTCGTAACAGGATGAGGAGCGCACAAGTTAAATTCACCATGAGCGTGCTCTGTTTCCAGTAGGTAGACGATGGCTCTCACCATGTCGAGCATATGAATCCAGGGCATATATTGCTTACCGCTTCCGATTGGTCCGCCCAGTCCGCACTTGTATGGCAATAACATCTTGTTTAACGCGCCTCCATCGGGAGCAAGGACGATGCCTGTACGAAGGATACATACGCGAGTTGACTCAGAACGGGCACGATTAGCGATATTCTCCCATTTTGCACATACGTGATGTGGGAATCCTTCGTGATGAACATGCAGTGCTTCGTCAAATGGGTGCTCTTGTTGGTCACCGTAATAACCTACTGCGGAACCACTAATAAAGACAGAAGGTGGTGAAGTACTCGCATGGATGAGATCGACGATTTTCTCGGTTAGCTTCCAGCGACTGTCACAAATCTCTTTTTTCTGTTTTTTACTCCAACGCTTATCGGCAATCGGCTCTCCTGCAAGGTTTATTACTGCATCAAATTCGTTCAAATCGTGAAACTGTTCGAGATCAGAAATGTACGAGACGTTTCCCATATCTGCATAATAAATAATGGATTTCGCATTTGTAGGGGAGCGCGTAAGTAGCGTGACATCGTGAGTCGTGAAGTGTTTGAGTAGCTCTCTACCAATAAAGCCAGTACCACCCGTTAACAGTATCTTCATTAATCTCTCCTCTTCCTCCTACGATCTCTATAGGAACACCAATATGATAGGTAATGCTAATAATTATAGCGAGTTAGCCTCAAATAGGATCACTATTTGTTTATGAGCTATGATTATCACAAAATTAACATTTTGTTACGTTTTGTTGGTTTGGCGCAACGAATGTCACATCACGAGGGGATTTGGTTTGTCATCATAAGCGTGTTGACTAGGTCAGTCGCCCATCATTACAAGGACGCAGAATGGAAGCAATGACTGCGCTAATTAGAGCGTTTTTAGGAAGTTCACGGGATTTACTTCCCATTGTTGTCGTTATTGCATTCTTTCAGCTGGTGGTTCTCCAAGAGCCCCTGCCAAACTTATTGTCAATTCTATTTGGGTTGCTGCTAGTAGTTTGTGGTTTAACGCTATTTATCTTTGGCTTAGAGATGGGGCTTTTCCCTATTGGGGAGTCGATGGCACAAGCCTTCGCTCGTAAAGGTAGCGTTTTTTGGCTCATGCTTTTTGCCTTCTGCTTAGGTTTTGGAACGACAGTCGCAGAGCCTGCGTTAACTGCCGTTGCCGATGAAGCCGCCGAGGTGGCCGCAGAAGGGGGGATGATTGAGCATAGCCCAGATTCAATGGAGCAATATGCTAACGGGCTTCGCTTTACCGTAGCATTGTCGGTGGGCTTTGCCATTATGTTGGGGGTGTTGAGAATTCTCAAAGGGTGGTCAATTCAGTACATGATTATCGGCGGATATATTGGCGTCGTCGCTTTGACCATGTTTGCACCAGAGAGCATTATCGGTGTCGCCTATGACTCAGGAGGCGTGACGACATCTACGATTACAGTGCCCCTAGTGACGGCGCTTGGTGTTGGATTGGCCTCTGTGATTAAGGGGCGCAACCCCATGATTGATGGATTTGGCTTGATTGCCTTTGCTTCACTATTGCCGATGATGTTTGTGATGATATACGGAATGGTGATTGCATGATTGAGTGGACTCAGTTTAGTGACACTTTCATCGGAACAGTCAGGGATGTTTTCCCCATAGCCACAATCATATTTGGTTTTCAATTTGCTGTGTTACGTAAGCCCGTCAATAACCTAGCTAAAGTTTTATTGGGTTTTTTCTATGTGATTTTGGGGCTCTCTCTGTTTCTTATTGGGCTAGAAATGGCGCTATTCCCACTTGGTGAAACGATGGCTATTCAGCTTACCGCTCCTGAGTTTTTGTCCCAGTTTAAAATATCTGACACCTTAGAAATTAGTTGGCATGACTATTATTGGGTGTATCTATTTGCATTTTGTATCGGGTTTAGTACGACCATTGCTGAGCCATCGTTAATTGCGGTGGCAATCAAAGCCAATCAAGTTTCTGCTGGAGCCATCAGTGTTAATGGTCTTCGAATTGCGGTTGCGTTAGGTGTTGCGGTTGGGATTTCACTTGGTAGTTACCGCATTGTTGCTGGTGACCCAATTCATTACTACATCATAGCTGGCTACATTGTTGTCGTGATTCAAACGTTTTATGCGCCCAAATTTATTGTTCCGTTGGCTTATGACTCCGGTGGGGTGACGACGTCGACTGTAACCGTCCCACTCGTTGCTGCGTTGGGCCTTGGCTTAGCGTCTACTGTACCAGGACGAAGTCCGATGATTGATGGTTTTGGGTTGATTGCTTTTGCCAGCCTTTTCCCGATGATTTCCGTAATGGGCTATGCCCAGTTAACCCGCCGATTAGCTCAACGATCGGCGAAGGAGGATAGCGAAGATGCGCTTTAAACTGATTTTAGCTTTTGTCGAAGATAGTAAGACGGATCGAGTGCTGGATGCGGCTCGAAAGGCAGGAGCAACAGGAGCGACTGTGATTAATAACGCCAGAGGAGAGGGGCTAAATAAGAAGCGTACCTTCTTTGGTTTGACGCTAGAAGTTCAACGAGATGTGCTACTTTTTGTGGTCGAAGAGCATTTATCGAGACACATACTTGAAACCATCAATGAAGTTGGAGAGTTTGACCAGGAATCAGGCCAGGGAATTGCCGTTCAGATCGATGTGGAAGATGCGGTGGGGGTTGCGCATCAGGTAGAGCAATTAACCAAAGTGGTTGAGGATGAGTTATGAAAAATCATGAGAAGATTCGTGTCAGAGATGTCATGGCAAACACTTACGCTATGATAGATGGTCTAAGAACCGTCAGTGAAGGGATAGAGGTGGCAAGAGAACATCGTGTAAAAGCACTGGTGGTCAACAAACGTCACGAGGATGATGAGTTTGGTTTGGTGTTGATGAATGACATTGCAAAAAAAGTGTTAGCAATGAACCGCTCTGCTGAAAGGACGAACATCTATGAGATCATGACGAAGCCTGCTCTTAGCGTCTCACCAGATATGAATGTAAAGTATTGTGCGAGGTTGTTTGAACGTTTTGGTATCAGTCGAGCACCTGTCATTGAAAATGGAGAGGTAATTGGCATGGTCAGTTACAACAACATTGTTATTAACGGCATGGCTAGGATGACTGACAATAGTTAATTACGTACAATGCCCTCATAAATATGAGGAGACAATGTTGTGAAACTATTTTTTGCCTCTGACTTGCATGGTTGCTTACCTGCTACAGAACGCACGCTGGCTGAGTTTGAACGCTCCGGTGCTGATTATCTTCTGCTTTTAGGGGATATTCTTAACCATGGTCCGCGAAACCCTGTTCCTGAAGGCTACAATCCACCTTTGGTGGCTGAAAATCTGAACAGATTTGCCGATAAAATCATTGCTGTGCGTGGAAACTGTGACAGTGAAGTCGATCAAATGCTGCTTGATTTTCCAATGATGATGGATTTCGCATGGGTGTTACTGGAATCGGGGCAACGATTATTCTTAACTCATGGCCACATTTATAATGCATCGAAACGACCAAAGTTAACAAGTGGTGATGTGATTGCCCACGGTCATAGCCATATTCCAGTCGCTGAGCTCGATGGAGAGCAATATATCTTCAACCCTGGTTCAGTCACTCTCCCAAGGAATGGTTATGCCGCTAGCTATGGACTATATGAGGACGGTGAACTCAAAGTGGTGGCATTTGACGGTAACGTGATTACATCTAAAGTTATCGAGTGAAGAAAGGGCAGCATTTGCTGCCTTTTTTATTTGCTATCCGAATGACCTAAATCTCTCTCAGGGTCAATGACGTCACGAACTTTCTGTTTTAAGACTTTCGCCTCAGGGAAGCCTCCATCTCGTTTCCTTTCCCAAATCATTACGCCGTTGCAATGTATTTCAAATCGCCCTCCAGTATCTGGGTGAAGGGATACAGTTTCGATTTCTTCACTGAAAGTGTGCAATAACTCTTGGGATAGCCACGTTGACCTCAGCATCCAATTACATTGACGACAATAAAAGATGTCAATAACCGCTTTATCCATAAAACCTCAAATCTAGAAAAGTAATTTTAAGCCAACAGCAAAGGTCAAGACCTCAAAGCAGACTTTGACCACTTGATTACTGTAACGCGTAGTTAAGTAGGCACCAAGGCTTCCCCCAGCGAAAGAACCTAGCAGTAGTATTGGTAGCCAAGGCCAGTATATCGGAGCCCCAGCTTGGTAGATGGCTACACCACCAATACCATTCCAGAATAAACCAACACAGATTAGCGTTAAAGCAACGGCTTGTTTGTAGCTATAACCAAACCAACGTACAAGAAATATGGTCATTAACAGTCCGGATCCTGCTGTAAGAGAGCCGTTAATCATGCCAATTATCATCAGCCCCAATCCGCCTATGATCCAACCCGGTAGATCCCTGTTAATTGGGGTTTCTTTTTGCCCAAGCTGTTTTTTTAGCCGAGAGTAGATACCGAGAGTTAAAATCATCAACCCAAGCAGCGTTTCTGCGATTTTGTCCGGGATAAGTAGAACGATATTCGCCCCAATGACAACCCCAACACTTCCGACGAGAATCAGGTAGATAGCGACGCCGTAGCTGAACGTGCGTTTTTTGAGATGGGTAAATGCTGCGCCCAACCCGAGCGCTACACTGGCGACCTTATGTGTTGCGAGAGCGACCGAGAAAGGAAGACCTAAAAAGATCAGTAACGGGAATTGCAGCAAGCCTGCACCGCCTCCTGAAAGAGAGGCTAGGGTATTCGATAAAAATGAGCCCAAGAAAAGGCCAAGGGAATTAATCCAGTCCATGGTTGTATTTAAAGGGGCGTCCTGCCCCTTATGTAAGATTAGTTAGAAAATAGCACTGTTGAACCGTGGCTTAAGCTCGTTAAAAGTAGGGTTTTACTGTTAACGATGTCAATACGTCGACTTTGTTGAGCGTCCATTTTAAACAGTTGCGTAATCAGTTCGAGTTGGGCGGTAGTAAACTCTTTGCTCTGTGCTGAAGAAATATCTTTAAACTCTAAAGGAGAGACTAGTAAGTAGTTATCGCTGATGTCCCAGTCACCGGTTTCTGAAATATTGATGACAACATCATTTTCCTCACGATCTGCATCGTCTGCGAATAAGCGAACGGTAGAAACGCGAATGTAAGTCTTGTTTGGTAGATATTTTACGTTGGATACAACATCAGCTTTGCGTAATGGTCCGACAGACTCTTCTTGCATTGGCGCAGCGATGACGGTCACCATCTTCGACTGCCATTCTTTTGAAGTTAATACCTGTTCTACTTTGAGGTCACTGCCCCAATAAAGCCAGCTGCTAAATAGAGCGGAAACAACAAGGA
The DNA here is from genome assembly GCF_984391705.1 of Vibrio sp. Taxonomy (NCBI): domain Bacteria; kingdom Pseudomonadati; phylum Pseudomonadota; class Gammaproteobacteria; order Vibrionales; family Vibrionaceae; genus Vibrio; species Vibrio sp. The sequence goes on from NZ_CFHWOM010000010.1 coordinate 48,667, forward strand.
GGCCTGCGGCTAATTTTTGATTCATAGTCATAGTTCCTATTGGCAGACCTTACCGAGATCTTTTTGTTCAGCGAAAATACGCAACGTGATGTTTTCGCCAGATTGGCTTAGAGAGTGGATGTAATTCAGCACTAACTGATTATTCTGACCACCTGTTGCTATCACTTCAATAGGGGCTAGCTCTCCGGTATGAGTTTCATTATATTTTTTCACGCATTGTTCAATTGATGGATACCAACTGGACAAGTCAGGGTGATTAATTGGAGTTTTAATAATGGTGTTATCGAACTCTGCAATCTGACGGAACTTAGACTCTGCAGGGTTAGTAAAGAGCAACACACAGATTGGCAAGAAAAGCGCTATTGCCAAGAGCACTCGAGATAGCACTTTGTTTGTTTTGACAGGGTTAGTAGATAGCGAAGCAGGTGCAGTTACAGTTTCTTCTACAATCTCAATAGAAGCTTTAGGAGTCGATTCTTCCACCAACTCGATACTCACTTCCGTCGTATCGTTAGACGTTTCTTCAATATCATTATCACCACTCATCAACGGCGTTGTGCGTTCAACACTAGCGATGAGTTGATAGCCACGCTTTGGTACAGTCTTAACGTATTGAGGAGACTTAGTTGAGTCTTTTAGCAGTTTACGCAGTGTAGAAATAGCTTGAGTTAAGCTTGAGTCGTCTACTTCAAAGCCTTGTTTACGCCATACAAAGTCATGCAGTTCATTGCGAGAGACTACTTCACTTGGCTTTTCACACAGTAGAAGTAGGATTCGGCTTTCATTACTGCCTAAGCGAATCAGTTCATCTTCACATTCTCTATCAATCAAAGAGTTCGTGTTTGGATCGAAAGTAAATCGGTTCGCTAGATTAAACTTAGTACCTATATTGCTCATCAATTTCGGCCATTGTTATTGAAGTTTCGGTGAATTTTCACAGCGATAGATCGTTGTGGCAGTCGTAATTATGACTGATTTTTAGTTTTTTTGATTTTTTCGGGGTACAAGGATAGTCAAACTTGAGACAAAAAAACACTGTTTTTATGTGTTTTGACCTTGAATTTACATTTGTCACCCTCATGTTAACTTGCAGATTATCTTTGTCATAACCTCGTATCATTCTAAGAGGTTTGATTGGTATAGGTGCAATGGAGCGAACATGAGCGAAACAGCAACACAAAACAAAGAAACTCGTGGTTTTCAATCTGAAGTTAAACAGTTACTTCACCTGATGATTCACTCTCTTTACTCGAATAAAGAGATTTTCCTACGTGAGTTGATTTCAAACGCATCAGATGCGTCAGACAAACTGCGTTTTCAAGCGCTATCAAATTCAGAGTTGTATCAAGGAGATGCAGACTTAGGCGTCAAGCTTGCTTTTGATGAAGCAGCAAACACTCTAACGATCTCTGACAACGGAATCGGCATGAGCCGTGAAGACGTTATTGAGCACCTAGGTACTATTGCTAAATCGGGTACTGCGGACTTCTTCTCGAAATTGTCTGAAGACCAATCTAAAGATTCTCAACTGATCGGCCAATTTGGTGTTGGTTTCTACTCTGCCTTCATTGTGGCAGATGCTGTGACCGTCCGTACTCGTGCAGCGGGTTTAACGCCTGAGCAAGGTGTGCAATGGCACTCTGCTGGCGAAGGTGAGTACACAATTGAAGATATCAACAAAGAGTCACGTGGTACTGATATCATTCTTCATATGCGTGAAGAAGGCAAAGAGTTCCTGAATGAGTGGCGTCTGCGTGAAGTGATCAGCAAATACTCTGATCACATCGGTATTCCAGTGTCGATTCAAACAGCGGTGCGTGATGATGAAGGCAAAGAAACTGGCGAGAAAAAGTGGGAGCAAATCAACAAGGCGCAAGCACTTTGGACTCGCAACAAATCAGACATCACCGAAGAAGAGTACCAAGAGTTCTACAAGCACGTTTCGCATGACTTCGCTGATCCTCTAGTTTGGAGTCACAACCGTGTAGAAGGTAAGAACGACTACACAAGCCTACTTTACATTCCGTCTCAAGCGCCTTGGGATATGATGAACCGTGACCACAAATCAGGTCTAAAACTCTATGTGCAGCGTGTATTCATCATGGATGATGCTGAGCAGTTTATGCCATCTTACCTACGTTTCGTTCGTGGCTTAATAGATTCAAACGATCTACCGTTGAATGTTTCTCGTGAAATCTTGCAAGACAACAAGGTGACTCAGTCGCTACGTGGTGCTTGTACTAAGCGCGTTCTGACTATGCTAGAGCGCATGGCTAAGAATGATGAAGAGAAATATCAAACGTTCTGGAAGCAGTTTGGCCTAGTAATGAAAGAAGGTCCTGCTGAAGACATGAGCAACAAAGAAAAAATTGCAGGTCTTCTACGCTTTGCTTCGACAGAAGTGGATTCTGCAGATCAAACTGTGGCTCTAGCGTCTTATGTTGAGCGTATGAAAGAAGGTCAAGATAAGATCTACTACCTAACAGCAGACAGCTACGCAGCCGCGAAAAACAGCCCTCACCTAGAGCAATTCAAAGCGAAAGGTATTGAAGTTGTTCTCATGTACGATCGCATCGATGAGTACGTAATGAACTACCTAACGGAGTTTGATGGTAAGCAATTCCAGTCAATCACCAAAGCGGGCTTAGATCTTAGCAAGTTCGAAGACGAAGCAGAAAAAGAGAAGCAGAAAGAGACGGAAGAAGAGTTTAAGTCTGTGGTTGAGCGCACTAAAGAATACTTGGGTGACCGAGTAAAAGAAGTTCGCACAACGTTCAAGCTTGCTTCGACTCCTGCCGTTGTTGTAACGGATGATTTCGAAATGGGCACTCAGATGGCGAAGCTTCTAGAAGCGGCTGGCCAAGCGGCACCGGAAGTGAAGTACATTTTTGAAATTAACCCAGAGCATGCACTGGTTAAGCAGATGGCTGATGAGGCTGATGAAGAAGCCTTTGGCCGCTGGGTTGAAGTGCTACTTGGTCAAGCAATGCTAGCTGAGCGAGGCTCGATGGAAGATCCTTCTCAGTTCTTGGGTGCTATTAATAGCCTTTTGACTAAGGGCTAATAGACCAAAATGTTCGAAAAGCTCGCAATTTGCGGGCTTTTTGATTTATTTGCGCTAATCGTGAATAAAATGCTTATAAATTGCAGCTAAGTGTGAGTGTTTAAGCATTCTTTAGTCTAAATTCGCGCTTCGTCAGATTATTGTATGATAGAATGCAATCTTGAAACGAAGCTGACGGGCGTGTAATGTGCACGCCTGTTTTATTGTTAAACGTTTGACCCGTTATACCGAAACTTACCGTGAAGCATGACAAAGTCAGTCATAGTGAGCTTCGGTATAAATCATCATTATCTTAAGAGGATTCAACATGCGCATCATTCTTCTAGGTGCTCCAGGTGCAGGTAAAGGCACACAAGCTAATTTCATCATGGATAAATACGGTATTCCGCAAATCTCTACTGGTGACATGCTGCGTGCTGCTATCAAAGCAGGTACAGAGCTTGGTAAACAAGCTAAAGCTGTTATCGACGCTGGTCAGCTAGTTTCTGATGAAATCATCCTTGGTCTAATCAAAGAGCGCATCGCTCAAGATGACTGCGAAAAAGGTTTCCTATTAGATGGCTTCCCACGCACAATCCCTCAGGCTGATGGCTTAAAAGAGATGGGTGTTGACGTTGATTACGTTATCGAATTCGACGTGGCTGACGATGTGATCGTTGAGCGTATGGCTGGCCGTCGTGCTCACCTTCCTTCTGGTCGTACTTACCACGTTGTTTACAACCCGCCTAAAGTTGAAGGCAAAGATGACGTAACAGGTGAAGACCTAGTCGTTCGTGATGACGACAAAGAAGATACCGTACGTGCACGTCTAGGTGTATACCATGATCAAACGGCTCCTCTAATCAACTACTACGGTAAAGAAGCAGAAGCGGGCAACACTAAGTACCTTAAGTTTGACGGTACTAAGCAAGTTGCTGAAGTAAGTGCTGATATCGAGAAAGCACTAGCATAAATTGCTAACCGCGATTTTTGAAAATTTGTTATAGTAAAGCGACCTAATGAGGTCGCTTTTTTTTGCTTACAAGTTGATCTTTAACGATCTTCTTTACGTAAAGAACGAATTTAGTGTAGATAGGAAGTTATGCAGAATAATAAAAAACAGGGTGTACTACTGGTCAATTTAGGTACTCCAGACGAAGCCACAGCCCCTGCAGTTAAACGCTTTTTAAGTCAGTTTTTACACGATCAACGTGTTGTCGATATGACGCGCTGGTTGTGGTGTCCTATTCTACATGGCGCTATTTTGCCAATCAGGTCACCTAAAGTTGCTAAACTCTACCAAACAGTATGGATGGAAGACGGCTCACCTTTGATGGTGTATTCCAAGCGTCAGGCTGACAAATTAGAAAAGAAGTTGGAGATGCCTGTCGAGTTAGGAATGACTTATGGTAATCCAAGTTTGTTATCTGGCGTTGAGTCATTGCTTGCTAAAGGCGTTGAAGAAATCATTGTATTGCCTTTGTACCCTCAATATTCAGGGACGACTACCGCGGCGGTTGCTGATGGTTTAGCTAAAGCATTTAAGCAAGTTCCGGTTCTGCCAAGCTTCCAACTTATCAGTGACTACCACGACCATCCTCTTTACATTAAAGCTTTGGCTGAGAGCGTGAAGCGATCTTGGGAGAAAAATGGCAAGGGAGATTATCTTCTTTGTTCTTATCACGGTATTCCAAAACGTTATGCCGATAATGGCGATATTTATCCTCAGCATTGTGAGCGCACGACAGAGCTACTCGGGAAAGAGTTAGGCTTAACCTCTGAACAAATAGGTATGACCTATCAGTCACGTTTTGGACGAGAAGAGTGGTTACAACCCTACACGGATAAGACATTAGAGAAGCTTCCAGCCAAAGGTGTTAAGAAACTCGATATCATGGCGCCAGCATTTTCTTCCGATTGCTTAGAAACACTCGAAGAGATTTCGGAACAGTGCTTGGAGATTTTTACTGAGCATGGTGGTGAGAGCTTCACTTATATTCCATGCCTAAATGATGATGATCGACATATTGAGATGATGTTAGATTTAGTCTCACGCTAACCACACTGTTATCAACTAGAAGCTGCCTAAAGGCAGCTTTTTTCGTTATTGAGTCGTCTAGTCACGTTGAAATGTCTATCTAAGTTCAAATTAACGCGCCAATTCACTTATTGATAGGTGTGATTATTTAGTGATCGAGATCGAATTATTATTATTGAAAATTAAGTGAAAGCTAAATCTTGTGTGAAGTAGATAACGGATCTTGAGCCGTAACTGCCTAAACGCGTGACCCTAATCACTATAGGTTTATTTAGGTATTTTTAAGTAACTGAATTATAGGTGTTAAATAAGGTTTTTCTTTTTGATAGTGAAGCTGGTCGCACAAAGTTTTGATTTATTTTTTATCGTAAATTAAATCCGTCAAGATACAAATCAAGCCAGGGAGGCAACTCTTCTTTGCGGTCAGTGGTGAAGAATTACCAGATAAGAGCCGCGGCTAATTTTTATGATTAAGGCAGATTACAATGAAAAAACTATTTACTCTTAGCGCACTTTCTCTTGCTTTCGCTTCAACTGCATTCGCGGGTTCTTCATACGTAACAGGTAACGTACAATTTCATTCAGACGACCTACATGGTTCAGATGTCACTTCAACGCTAGAAGCTGGTCATACGTTTGACAACTCGATTGGTGGTTTAACGGTTTATACTGAGTTTGATGGTATTCAATTAGGTGATCTATCAACAGAGCGCGAGACTATCGATACGCCAAATGGACCGGTAGTTTCTAACGGTAGCTCTTCAAGTGCGTATGTGACAATTGGTGGTGAGCAGTCGTACAACATCACTGATAATTTGTGGGTAGCAGCAGGTTACCAGCATCTATTATCTGAAGGTGAGAGTGTTCAATACCGCCCATTAGTTAAAATTGGCTACAACTTCGATAACGGTTTATCCATTAGCAACCGCACGCGTGCTCACATCGATGCAACAGATGCGGATAATGATACAGATTTTCGCATGGATAACCGTGTTGCTTACACGGTGAATGAAGAATTAGCGCTTAGCTACAACAACGTTTACATGATTGATGCATCTGTAATGGATCATGAGCTTCGTGCAACGTGGACTCGTAAAGGCGTCCAACCTTACTTTGAATACCGTAACCAAGCAGACAACGAAAACAATGCATTTGTTTTCGGCGCGTCTTACGGTTTCTAAACAATCCAGTACTGTCCATTAAGAATAAGCCCAGCGTGATTGCTGGGCTTTCGTTTGCGATTTATTTATTGCCGTTATAGTGACGATATTCAAATACTTGTCCTTTGTCGTTAAAGGCGTAGACAGAATACTCATCTTTTTCGTTTCCGTACTCCATGCCAGGAGAGCCCATCGGCATCCCTGGAACCGCCAATCCTTTAGCATTACGAGGAGGGTTTTCTAAAAAGGCTTTGATGTCGTCAGCTGGAATATGACCTTCAAACACATAGCCATTAATTTCTGCTGTATGGCATGACGCTAACTCAGGTGTGACGCCCAGTTTTTGTTTAATTGGATTCATGTTTTCATGCAGTTTTTCTTCAACAGTAAAGCCCGCATCTTGCATATGTTTAGTCCATTCGGTGCAGCAACCGCAGTAGGGAGACTTATGGTTGAGCACATCTGCTGCAAGGGCGTTGCTAGACATAAATGAGAGAGCTGTAAGAGCAAGTAGTTTTGTTTTCATAGTAACCTCTATGAGCGAGATGAAGTCTTAAATAATCTTAAGCGATTTGCATTGCTTACGACGGTAATAGAAGAGAGCGCCATTGCAGCCCCAGCAACTACAGGGCTAAGTAAAAAGCCAAATGCGGGGTACAACACTCCGGCCGCAATTGGGATGCCGAGCGAATTGTAGACAAAAGCACCGAATAGATTTTGTTTCATATTTCTTACCGTCGCCTTAGAAAGTTCAATAGCATTAACGACGGCCAGTGGTGACGAGTTGAGAAGAGTCATTTGGGCACTGTCAATGGCCACATCACTGCCGCTTCCCATCGCAATACCAATGTCAGCAAGGGCTAGAGCTGGCGCATCATTCACGCCGTCTCCTACCATAGCAACACGTTTACCTTGCTTCTGTAAATTTTCAATGTGCTGAGCTTTCTCATCAGGTAATACTTGAGAGATTACTTGTTTAATTCCTAACTTATTTGCTATGGCATTGGCGACGTGTTGATTATCTCCAGTAAGCATGACCGGCGTAATATGCATTTTTTCTAGAGCAGTAATAGCTTGTAATGCATCTTCTTTTATTGGATCAGAGACTGCGATCAGTCCAACGACTTGGCTATCTAATGCGATGATGATAGGTGTCCAGGCTTGCGACTGGCAAAGGGAGATCGAGCTGTTACATTCAGATAGATCCCAACCTTGTTGCTGAGCGAAGGAAAGTGATACGACATACAACTCTTCTCCATTCAATCGTGCAGAAACCCCTTTACCACGCAGATTTTCAAAGCTTTGAACTTCCTCGAATGACAAGTTCTTTAGCTTTGCTTCGTTAACGATGGCTTTAGCAAGTGGATGCTCGGAGTGGATCTCCACAGAGCTTGCTGTTGATAGTAACCACTCACTATCGTATTGAGTGGCAAATAGGTGCTGAACTTTGGGCTTTCCTTGGGTTAGCGTGCCAGTTTTATCGAACACAATCGTATCAATTTTGCTAGCAGATTGAAGAACATTGGCGTCTTTGATGAGGATTCCTAGCTCTGCCGCTTTACCTACTCCCACAGTTACGGAAAGTGGTGTTGCTAATCCCAGAGCACAAGGGCAGGCAATAATTAGTACGGTTGTCGCTACAACCAACATGTAGCTTGCTTTGGGAGTTGGACCGACCATAAACCAAATTAAGGCTGAAAGAATAGCGATAGCGACAACGACTGGCACGAAGACTGAGGATATTTGGTCTGCAAGTTTCGCAATTGCGGGCTTGCTACTTTGCGCTTCTCTTACTAGAGAGATAATGCGAGAGAGCATCGTACTACTGCCTACACTGGTCGCCTCGATAATAAGTGTGCCATCTTGGTTGATGGTGCCTGCAGAAACTGAACTGCTAGCCTCTTTGTAGCAAGGAATTGGTTCTCCCGTTAGCATAGACTCATCGACGTATGACTCTCCACTAAGTACAGCACCATCAACCGGGACTTTCTCTCCTGGTTTAATTCGCAGTTTCATACCAGTTGCAATGTCTTTGATTGAGATGGTTTCATCGCCACCGCTTGTGATGACTGTGGCTTCGTGCGGCTGTAGATTAATGAGCGATTGTAAAGATCGAGTCGTTTTAGCCTTCGCTTTTGCTTCTATATAGTGACCTAGAGAGATGAGACCAACGATCATCGCACTCGCTTCAAAATAAACGTGTCGAGATGCAGGTGGGAACCAACTTGGAAATAGGACCACGAGCATGGAAAACAGCCACGCAGATCCAGTACCAAGCGCGACCAGCGTGTCCATGGTTGCGCGTCGGTGTTTCAGGGCTTGCCATGCATTCGTAAAAAAGCTTTTACCCGCTGTAGCAAGTAATCCAAAACAGAGTAGGCCGATAAGCCCCCAGGCAATTTGATCTTGATTGCTGCGAATCATCATGTTGCCGCCTAGTACACCCCACAGCATTAAAGGTGCGCCTATAAGCATGCCTTGCCAAGCGTTTCTTTTATAGTGAGTTTGCAAGGCTTGTTGTTGTTCAAGTTGTTTTTGTTGTTGGATTTCTGGGTCTTCAATTTCTTCCGCTTTGTAACCTGCGTGATTGATTGCTGAAATTAATTGCTTTGAAAATGCTTCATTGCTTCGAGTCGAAACAACAAGCGCGCTTTGTTCCGCAAGGTTTATCTGAGCTTTAAAGACACCATTGACGCTCAATATCGCTTTTTCCACTGACGCGACACAGCTGGCACATGTCATCCCTTCGATTAAAAGCTGAGTGGTAAAGCGTTTTTCTTTATCGTCTAGCGAAACATTATCCGCAATGGGTTTGTTCACAGTAGCTGGTATTTCGTTTCTATCTGATTGCCTTTCTTGCCAACGTCTAGCCTGATAGCCAAGTTGTTCTACTAATTCAATTACATCAGAGAGAGTAAGAGCAGTATGTAAGGTCAGTTCGTTCTTACTGGCAGAAAAATCTGCAATGAGCGGGTGGTTGAAGAGTGTCTTTTCAAGCTTCGCTACACACTTAGTGCACTTGAGGCCACTTAACTCTAGGTGAAAGTGATGACCAGCACGGTAAGAAAGTGTTTCTATAGATTGATTGATTTCGCTAAATGAACTCTCGCTATCAAATATGATGTGCTTTGACGATAAATCAAGGATATTAGCTTGATGTTGTTCTACCAGAATCTTTTCAACTTTTCTGGCGCACCCCATACAGTTAAGACCGTCTAGTGGAATATTGAACTGGAACATAATTTTGCCTCAAAAACATCAATCTATTCTCAGCATAAACCTTACCTTTAGGACAAGGTCAAGCATTCATTTCCTGCATCATAAACGTCAAATTGGGTTCAAGCTGTGAAAGAGTTGACTTATTTTTATGCGAGCCATTTCAAAATATCATTCAGGTTTTTCTAAAGTTCCGTAAATCAATAAAAAACATGTGTGATCAAGCTTATGAAACCAAGCGGTTTATCGCTCATTTCTTAATGCGAATTCTAAATTGACGTTTTTGTGGTGGTTTTTTGTGTTTTTAAATTATTGTTTTTTAATGATTTTTGTTTATTTTTGTTTTTTGATTTTGAACTGGCTCAGACTATTTTTTCAATGATTTCTTGGCGCGAAAAAAGTTTGTCAACATGCCCCTGTCCATAAATAGTCCCCCTGCTAAATCAAGCGGTTAGCGAGAGAAGCAGGGGACAAGGAAAATAAAATTCTAATATATAGGGGTTAATCTTATGTCTCATTTCAAAAAGACTCTTCTAGGCGCAGTGATTGCAGCAACTACCATGGCCGCTGGTACTGCACATGCATATATGATTGGTGATCCAAACGATGCGAATGTAGAAGTGTATGGTGTTGTTTCTATCTCAGCAGTGGACTACAACGCTAAGAAATTTGATGCTACTGGTAAAGAAGTTGATGGTGACGGAGTGGTGCTAGAGAACGAATCTCGAGTTGGCTTCCGCGCAGCAAAAACAATGAACGACAACCTAGAAGCATTCATGCAAATCGAATCAGGTTGGGTATTGGATGAGGGTGCTGCCCTTGGTAACCGTGATACGTTTGTTGGCTTCCGTGGTGACGACTGGGGTTCAGTGCGTTTTGGTCGTATGTTAACGCCAATGTATGAATTGGTGGATTGGCCTTACTCTGCGTCGAACATGGGTACTACATTTGACCGTGGTTGGAGAGCGGGTGAGCGTTTTAACTTTGACCGTAAGAGCCAAATGGGACGTTATGACTCCCCGATGTTTGGTGACATGGTGAAATTTAGTCTAGCTGGTGGTAACGGTAGTTCAAACTCTGCTGACTCTATGTTTATCGGCGGTTCTGTTTCTGTTACTCCTATTGATCGACTAACACTGCATGCGGCGTTTGAAGCAGCGAATGAAACTGAGTTTGATACCGACCTACTAGGCGATACAAGCGCATTCTTCGGTGGTTTCCAATTCAACCTTATGGATAACTGGAACGTTGCGGGCGCATATAAAGCCGCAGGATTTGAAGCAGAAGAGAAAGGGGGCGCTTATGAAGAGCGCGATATCAACGCATTCTCTTTGCAAACTAACTACTTTATGGGTGATTTCAACTTCCGTTTAGGTTATGCAAACCAAACTGGTGACACAGACAGCAAGTCTGATGAAGAACTTGATTTTACTACCGTAACGGGTGAAGTCGGCTATTCAATGAATTCGGTTTACACATTCGTTCGTATCGCGCAGCATAGCGGTACATACCGTAGTGATACTGAGTTAGCCGGTAAAGAGTACGATGATCTCATGATTCGTATCGGTACTGAGTGGACATTCTAATAATTTAATTAAAACTTGGCGGACAATGTTGTCCGCCTTTTTCCGTTTGTGCTAGGTGGAGATAAATAGCGATGAAGAACAGTTTAGCTTTTCTATTGATGGCTTTTGTTAGTAGTTTGGTAAATGCGCAAGTAACGATTCAAACCGATAATCGCGTTGAGATTTTGGCCGTAAATCAGAATATTAACCAGATACCGAATCGTGGCAAAGGTGACTTAAAAATCGCTAACGGAGAAAACCAGTTGTTATTGAGAGTTACGGCTCTTGTCGATGGTAATGGTGGCAAAAGCAAATTTAATTCTCTGCCAATGGTGGTGAAGTTTACTGCAAGTGATGAAACCTTGAAGTTTGAAACGCCATTTGCGATTCGTGATGAGCGGGCAGTTCGTAATTTCGAGAAACAACCAAGCGTAAAAGTGACTCGTAACGGCAAAGATGTAGATGTCACAACGGACCTCATTTTTGATCAAACCTTTGCGCTGATAAAAGACTATGATGAAATGCTAGCAGGCTACAATCAAGCTGGTGGCAAAGCTGCGATTCAAGATAATACGGTTCGAAACAATGTGGTGTTAGATAAACAGTTAAACTCCAACTCGAGTTCGGCTAAGTTAGCACCGACAAGTGCACTGCAAAGTGATTTCTTGTCCATGTCGCCACAACAACGCCAAGAGTTTATCTCCTGGGCGGTAAAACATATCAACGATTGATTGTAGATTTGCATATCGGTGCTAAAATAACGCGCAATTTTAGCACCATGCCGTTGGCTTGGTGTGGTCATTTAGACAATCAAGGTATTTTACATGACGGTTAAAACTCGTTTTGCTCCTAGCCCTACTGGCTACCTTCACGTTGGTGGTGCACGTACTGCACTTTACTCTTGGCTTTTTGCTAAAAATCAAGGCGGCGAATTTGTTCTCCGTATCGAAGATACGGATCTAGAACGTAACTCTCAGGAAGCGGTTGATGCGATCCTAGAAGGTATGCAGTGGATGGGCTTAGAGTGGAATGAAGGTCCTTACTTCCAGTCTAAGCGCTTCGATCGTTACAACGAGATGGTTGATAAGCTACTTGCAGAAGACAAAGCATACAAATGTTACGCTTCTAAAGAGCTTCTAGACGAAATCCGTGCAGAGCAAGAAGCAGCAAAAGAGATGCCTCGTTACGATGCTAATCACCCAAAAATCGTTGCAGCTAATGCTGAAGCGAAAGAAGGTGATGCGTTTGTTATCCGCTTCCGTAACCCTAAAGAAGGTAGCGTAGTATTTGATGACCAAATCCGTGGTCGTATCGAAATCGCTAACAGCCAGCTAGATGACCTAATCATCCGTCGTACTGACGGCGCACCAACGTACAACTTCGTAGTAGTAGTAGATGACTGGGATATGGGCATCACACACGTTGTTCGTGGTGAAGACCACATCAACAACACGCCGCGTCAAATCAACATCTACGAAGCGCTAGGTGCACCAGTACCTACTTTTGCACACTGTGCAATGATTCTCGGTGATGACGGTGCGAAACTGTCTAAGCGTCACGGTGCAGTTTCGGTAATGCAGTACCGCGATGAAGGTTACCTACCAAATGCACTAAACAACTACCTAGTGCGTCTAGGTTGGTCTCACGGTGACCAAGAGATCTTCTCTCAAGAAGAGATGATCAACCTGTTCTCTCTAGATGCTGTGTCTAAGTCGGCGTCAGCATTTAACACTGAGAAACTACTTTGGTTGAACAACCACTACATCAAAACTTCTGCTCCTGAATACGTAGCGGAGTACCTACAGTGGCACCTAGATAACCAAAACCTAAATATTGAAAACGGCCCAGCGATCACCGAAGTGATCAAGCTTGTGGGTGAGCGTTGCAACACTCTTGTAGAACTGGCTGAGCAAATCCGCTACTTCTACGAAGATTTCTCTGAGTTTGAAGCTGGCGCGGCGAAGAAGCACCTACGTGGCGTGGCTAAAGGCCCATTAGAGCTTGCTCTTGCAAAAGCAGAAGCACTAGACGAGTGGACAATGGCAAACATCAAAGAAGGTGTGATTGCGGCTGTTTGTGAAGAGCTAGAAATCGGCATGGGTAAAATCGGTATGCCACTACGCGTTGCGGTAACCGGTGGCGGCCAGTCTCCTTCAGTTGATGCTGTTATGGAGTTGATTGGTAAAGAGCGCTGTGTAAGCCGTATCAAGATGGCACTTGATTTTATCGCTGAGCGCGAAGCTAACGCTTAATCATCCATAAAGGATAAGCATAAACCGCAGTAGAGATACTGCGGTTTTTTTATATTTGTCTCCTAGCAAGCAGAACAGCCACCTTTTACTCAAACTAGGACTTAAGAAGCGCCTTACACTAGAAAGTCTTACTTTTAAGACTTTTTATTCTGGACACTAATTATATGATTTGGTTCAACAAAAATCTCGCACAGACTCAGCCCTTTGCCTATATGGGCTCGCTGAATGTGCTAAAACTGCTCTGATTTTCTGTTAACCAGATGCTGACATTTCTCGCCTTTTTTCTCTTAGCAAAATGTTTATAGTGCCCTCCGTCGGTTACAAAGAATTACAAATATGTAGCGGCTAGGAAGGAATGTTCACAGTTGGAAGTGCATTAGGGTGCTCTGTCTCCATTCGAGTTTATATAAGCTTCAATGGAGATGAGCACCGAAGCTAACTCTTAACTAAATTGATTTTGAGGAATCAGAAATGAAAAAATTAGCAGCGGTAATTTCAGCGTCTTTATTATTAGCTTCTGCACCGTCGATGGCGGAGCTATACGTAGGTGCCAAAGCAGGTAAATCTTGGTTAGATGATGCTTGCACTTCAGCAACAGTGGACTGTGATACAGATTCATCTACCGCGGGTGCATTTGTCGGTTATGAAATGTGGGATTTCTTATCGATTGAAGCCGGATACGACTACCTTGGCCGCTTTGATGGTGAAGGCCTAGATAACGACAAAGTGGAAGCATATACACTGGCTCCAAAAGTAAACCTACCTATCACTGATGCCATTTCTTTGTACGGTAAATTTGGTGGCGCATTTGTCAACTACGGTAGTAAAGAAGATTACTCTTACATGGGTGCTGCGGGTATTGAGTTTGACTCCCATGAAAATGTGGCAGTGCGCCTTGAGTATCAAACCATTACAGACGCAAATAACGATCTAGTCCGCGCAGCAGGAAACAGCGCAACTTTAGGATTTGTGTACAAGTTCGGTAACAATGAAGAAGCGGTGGCTGAAGCTGTTGTTGAAGAAGAAATGGTAGAAGAAGTTATCGAGACTCCAGCAGAGCCTGTTGTTGTTACTAAAACGTTCGAAACTCAGCAGCTAGGTACAGGTAGCTTTAAGCTTAACAGCACTGAGTTGAACCAAGAAAGTGCCAACCAACTGGATGAATTAGTTGATTTTCTTAATACCTACCCGCAAGCGAACGTAGAAATTATTGGTTACACCGATACATCAGGTGCGGCTGAATACAATCAGGTTGTTTCTGAGAAGCGCGCACAGTCAGTTGCTGCGACATTAGAAGAAAAAGGCATCGATGCCTCTCGTATCACAGCGAAAGGTGAAGGCGAGAATAACCCAATTGCTTCTAACGAGACTCGTGAAGGTCGAGAGAAAAACCGTCGTGTCGAAGTTATTGTGCCTGAATTCGAATACCAAGTTCAGCAGTAATACAATTTAGGCTAAACATCAGTTATCAAAGCCTCAACTTCGGTTGAGGCTTTGTCTTATTTATGAGAAAACACTACGATTTGTGGCGATATTTTAATTTTATTGTTATTAGATTTGTACTAGTTATTAGATGAGGTATATTAATGACAGCTTGTACTGTAACTAATTGTTATTGTGTAAGGTATCAATTACGTATTTAAGAATTGCGTATCAATAAGGAAATAATAATGAAAAAGTTAGCAGCGGTAATTTCAACAACTCTTCTTGTCGCGTCTGCGTCAGCAAATGCTCAGTTTTACTTAGGGGCTAAAGCGGGGGTTTCTTGGTTAAACAACTTATGTACTTCATCTTCAAGTTCATGTGATGAAGATTCATGGGCATTGGGCTCTTTCCTAGGCTATGAAGTCGATGAGTTTGTGGCAATTGAAGGTGGTCTAGAAACTCTTGGTGAGACGACAGGTGCAGGTTACAAAGACGCTGGTCTTACCGCTTACACTATTGCTCCTCGTTTATCTTTCCCAATGAATGAAGATGTTGATTTATTCGTGAAAGCGGGTGCAGCATTCGTTAAATACGGTAACAAAGATGATGAAAACCTATTTGGTGCCGTTGGTTTGAATTACAGCCTATTCGAAAACATTGATATCCAAGCTGAATACCAGCACATTAATGATATCGATATTGATGTATCTAGTTTCCATGCTAATACGTTTACTCTTGGTTTCCGTACTAAGTTTGGTGGAAGCTCTGAGCCAACACCAGAGCCAGTTCAAGAAGAGCTAGTTGAAGAAACTGTTGTAGAAGAAGTGGTTGTAGTAACACCTGTAATCAAGTCTTTCAATACACAGGTTGTTGATTCAGGTAGTTTTGAACTAAACAGCTCTGAGCTTAAGCCTGAAAGCAAAGCAACACTAAACGAGCTTGTCGTATTTATGAATGAATACCCGCAAGCAAATGTCGAAGTTGTTGGTTACACCGATTCGACTGGTGCAGCAGCGTACAACCAAAAGCTTTCTGAGAAGCGTGCGAAAGCCGTTGCTGATGAACTAGAAGCTCAAGGTATTGACGCATCACGTATCACCGTAAGTGGTCAAGGTGAAAATAACCCTATCGCTTCAAACGATACGCACGAAGGTCGCGTTAAAAACCGTCGCGTAGAAATTACGGTTCCTGGTTTCGAGTACGAAGCTAAGTAACTTCTTGAGCAAGAATTGTAAAAGCCTTGGCGGATGCCAAGGCTTTTTTTATTTTAGGTCAATGCTGTTTAAGCGCCCCATAAATTCCAATATTTCAAGGTTATCTTTGTTTGCTTCAAGAAGCGCTTTTTTGGTTTTACTGTAAGCGGCTAAACGACCATGCTTCTTCACTGAACAAACAACACTTCGATAAATGAGCTTTCCATTGTCATCGTAGTTCCGCCAAGCTGCGATATAGCATTCATCTTTTGCGTCTGGCTGGGCTTTTGTTGGGCGAGGTTTGAAGATGATCTTGGGTTCTAACGAATGAGGAAGCCTCGTCATTAAGTAGGGATCTTTTAAAATCCTACGCCAGAATTTCCCCCACATTTCACTGCCAAGTTCATTGCGTAGTTTAATGGCTTTCTTTAGCCCTTTCTTTTCGCCAATACGGATGTAGCCAACCGAACGATGCAAAACTTTGTCATCAGGGGTATGAATGTGAATTTTAAAGGCTGTCTTGGCTTTCGATATGAAGCGATGACCAGTATTTGTGACTAAGTTGCTCTTTTTCATTTGGCGCTATCGATAACTTTGTTAATAGATATTTTAGATTAAACCTTGAGGTTGTTGAAGCTTAGAAATGAAAAAGGGCGGAAAGAGAAAAACTCTTTCCGCCCAAGTAACTGGCGCTCCCGACAGGATTCGAACCTGTGACCTATCCCTTAGGAGGGGATTGCGCTATCCAGCTGTGCCACGGGAGCGTATGACTATTCTAATAAACCGACGATTTATTTTCCAGCTAAGACGTTGATCTAAAGGAGCTTATGCATTACATCGCCAATCTGAATGCTGGTCGCCATTTCAGGTTGATCAACGATTAACTCTGCTTCATTTTCATAAACTCTGGATACCGTGAGAGTAATATTGGTTTCCGTTACCTTGTTTCTTGGTAAACCGCGTTGGTCGATAAAAGAGCCTGTATGCCATAGCTGCAGTTTATCTCCAGCCTCGACACCATGAATTCGACCTAGGTCCATCGTAATAGTGTTACCCCACTTAGCAACAACCTCAGGTAAAGTGATCTTACATGACACCTCAGATTCCAGGTCTAACATTATGTTGCGGCTGATTCTTAGCATCATGTCCCCATAGGTTGAGGTCCAGAAACGAGCACTTTTAGTATCAACTTGGCTTGTTTTGGGAAACGGCCAACGTGCCACTTCACGGTAGTTTCGGTTGTAAACTTCATTACCTGTTTTGCCATCAAAAATAGTCATCTCTAGTGCAAATTGGCGGTTGATGACATCGTCAGTCAATAAATTCTGTTCAATCGTAGCGGTTAAATCTGAGATCTTTCCGCCAATAATGTATTGCGCGCCTGTATCTTCAGCGATCATTTTTAAACGCTCAGGGTAGCGCTTATCAATTTCATAGTCGGTTGTACCTACTGAAACAAAGCTTTCAGATTCTTGATCAAGCTGACGGTTAATAACGTTAGCGAAATCATCTCCGATATTGTACACCTGACCCATTACGGCTTGCTGAGGAGACAGAAGATCAATGTTACCAACGAGGAAGGTTTTCTTGTATTGGTCAACGTGGCAACCTGTTGCCGAGGGGTAGATATCAATACGAGCTTTTACCACCATGACTCCGCGACGAGTCTTTTGTTCATCGACAATAATATAGCGAACCTCACTGTTACTGAATTGATACTCAGTACGGTCGCTTTCTAGCATAGGCCTTAAGTTAGATATACTACCAATATCGGCCCCGGAATACTTGAAGGCTTTATAGAGTGCGTCTTCTAACGCATGAACTCGCGCGACTTCCTCTGAAGATACGACGGTCGCCGTACCTGTTACTTCATACCACCCTGCGACAGCTTGTTGAGTTAATAGGCTGGCATTGAGGCCGGCAATAAGTAGAAGAAGTGTTCTTTTCATATCCGTTTACCAAGTTGGTTCGTTTTTTGCTTGTTAAATTTTAGCTAATTTTGGCGGTGCTATTCCGAATTGTTGCATAGTTAGGAAAGCAAAGAGTGTTCCACTTTTAGAAGAGAGCTAAAAGTGATGATGCTAAAGCCATAATGTATCGGAGATTTGAGAATGAAAAAATGGTTATCACTAGTGCCAGTGGTCTTCTTAACCGCTTGTGCCTATGCGCCAATTTACAACGGTAAAGAACCTTATCCAGGCTCTCAATTTATGTTAATGGAGAGTCCGCGTCATACTCTTGACTTTTTCATCGAAAGTATGACAGAAGATCTGATGATCTCGAATACCAGTGTTTCGGCCCGAACGCCAATTGCGGTGACGTCATTCGTTGACTTGCAAAACATGGATGCAACCAACTGGCTAGGTAACTCTGTGTCTGAAGGGTTTATCCACCAGTTTCAGCGTCGCGGTTTTAAAGTGGTCGACTTCAAAACAACGGGTTCGATACAAGTAACCCATCAAGGCGATTTCGCGTTTAGCCGAGATTGGAAAGACCTCGCACAAGAGCAAGACATTCAATATGTGCTTACTGGAACTATGTTACGTCAAGAAGGTGGTGTACTAGTCAATGCTCGTGTTGTAGGCATGCAATCTAGAGTTGTTGTTGCAACAGCTCAAGGCTTTCTGCCTGCCGACCGAATTGGTCGTGATCTTGATACGTTGAATAGTATTCGAACACAAGATGGCGTGCTAATTCGTTCAGACCCTACAATTACTCAACCATATACTGTCATTTTGCGTCCATAGGAGTCGACATGAAGAAGGTATTTCTACTCATAATTGCGTTGATGATGGTGGGCTGTCAGCCGTTAGGTACCATGCGTGCTGATGATTGGTTAACGGCTGTTGGCTATGCGAGCATCAGTGAGCAAAAAGGACGAAATGATGAAGAGAAGCAAGTCCGAGCAATGCGGGCATCAAAAATTGATGCTTATCGTGAGCTAGCTGAGCAAGTTTATGGGATGCGTGTGAGTGGACGCGCTGATTTACAAGACCAAAGGCTTGGTACGGAGTTAACTTCCGGCGCTGTAGATGGCGTTATTCGCGGAGCTGAAGTTGTTCGCAGTTACAAGGTAGGGGACAGTTATGTGACTGAATTACGCCTTGATATTCAGAAAATGAATAAGCTTCGTGACTACGGTGAAGTGCAGCAAGTACCAGAAAAACGTCAACAAACACTGTTCTAAACTCTCACTCTCTCCGATCAAAAAAAGCGGCAAAAATTGCCGCTTTTTTGTTTTCACATTGTCGATGATTACGCTTTTATGTTGGTTCCCAATGTGGTTACGTTTTTAGTTTGACCTTCTGCTGTGTAGGTCATCCCTAGTTTTCCTTGAGATTGTTGCATAAGGTTGTTTAGCTTGTTAAAGCTCAACTGTGCCCTTTGCAAGGCTTCGCCGTTGACGACGTTTGCCTGTTGGCAATCAAATATGATCGAACGAATCTTATCCACCAGAGGGCTCAACTCTGGGTCCGTGGACAGGTTTTCCACGTCAGGATGCTTAGCAATTCGTTCGTCAGTGGAGCGAAGTTGCTCGATCAATGCGATCTTCTGTTTGGCTATTTGTTCAATCTCTTTTGAGATCCGGTTTGTAATAGCGAGCTTTTCTTTCCCAAGCAGTTGAGAAAGTTCTTCCGCGTTTTTAAGTTGGAATTCAACTAAACCTTGCAGTGCCGCCATAAAACAAATTCTCTATTACTAAAGGCCACCAAGCTCTTTTTCAAACTTCATCATATTATCAGCAAGCTTCTCTGGATCAACGGTGTATGAACCATTAGCAATCGCTTCTTTAATTGCGGCTACTTTTGCTTTATCAAAGCTTGGTTGGCTTGCCATTTGTGAATGCATTTCACCTACAGCTTTACCCTGTGAACTTAATGATACAGAGTCTTGTGCAACCGTCGACTTCTTTGCCGATTCGGTACTCGATGTTTGGTTGTCATTTCGAACTGAGCTTCGATTTGTCGAAGTTGTCATCGTTTGACCAGAACGAATGTTATCAATGCCTGCCATATATGAGCCTTTTCAATATTAAAAACCTGTACCGTCAATATCGACTATCAGGAAAATAACTTTAGCGTTTTTTTAAGGTTGTCGAAAAATAACCCTAGAATACAACAGTGACTTCAGATATTCCGGTTACACGTCCTTCAATTATACGATTTGATTTACTGTTTTTCACTCTAATCTGCTCACCGTGAGATCCATCTGTCATAGCGATGCCTTTAGTTGTGATAATCATTCCTGATTTTACCGCTTTGATCGTCACGGTTTCGTTACGGCAGACTACGCAAATATCATTTTCTTCAATTACTTCGCCACTACGAAGGTTTTTTTTCGTTTTTGCTCCAATTACGGCATCAATTGTGGAAAAGCCTTGCCGCCTATACCTTTGCAAGTCTACCATACTAATAGTGACGTCACGGGGGGAGATAATTTGCCCTTTTGACAACGGAGTCGTTAAAGTGACTTGAGGTCCAGTTCTCGTCAAACGAACTGGGACATAAACTCGCCAATTATCGCTCTGACATTCGACTAAGACAGTAATGTTACTGGCATTTGGATTAGTCGATGTGGAAGAAGTTTGTAAACCAGTCGGACAATCTGTAGCAAAGATCCTACTATCTATAGAAGCGGCTTGAACATTTAGGCTTCCTCCTACGGGGCTGTCGATATTGGTACTTATATACTCTTCGGCAGCTTGTTGGATGAGAGAAATTTGGCTTTCTGTTGCCGATGTCGCTGAAAAACTAAAGAAAAAGAATAAAAAGCCGATAGACTTATAAAACTTTTTATAGAAAGCTCTACAATTAGTTATGGAAAAAGAGCACAAGTGTGATTTAGAATACATCATTCTGTTTCTCTGGTTTTTTCATGGCCTGCAGTAGACTACCATTTTTTTAGCATGAAAGTTTGAGATGGAGATGAGCTTATGACGGGTATTCTTGATTCCGTGAATCAGCGTACACAACTCGTCGGTCAAAACCGATTGGAACTGCTAACGTTTCGTCTAATGGGACGCCAGCGTTACGGTATTAACGTATTTAAAGTAAAAGAGGTACTTCAGTGCCCTAAGCTTACTTCGATGCCAAACTTACACCCACTTGTAAAAGGGGTTGCTCACATTCGTGGCCATACTGTTTCGGTAATCGACCTAAGTTTAGCTATTGGTGGTCGTCCTACTACAGATGTGGATAAAGCGTTTGTTGTTATCGCAGAATTTAACCGTACTATACAAGCTTTCCTCGTTACTTCCGTTGAGCGTATTATTAACATGCACTGGGAAGCGATATTGCCACCTCCTGAAGGCGCAGGTAAAGCAAACTACCTTACGGCAGTGACAAATATTGATAATGAGTTAGTTGAAATTCTCGATGTAGAAAAGATCCTTGCAGAAATCGCACCAGTTGATGAAACCATGGATTCAACTATCGGTGAAGAGATCGCTCAAGCGGAGACTGAGAAAGAAATTGTCCGTCGTATCCTTATCGCTGATGATTCAACAGTCGCAAGAAAACAGGTAGAGCGCGCGATCACCTCATTGGGCTTTGAAGTTGTTGCCGTTAAAGATGGTAAAGAAGCTTACGATAAGCTAGTTGAGATGGCGGCAGAAGGTAGTATTTATGATCAAATCTCGTTGGTTATTTCTGATATTGAGATGCCAGAGATGGATGGCTATACACTGACAGCAGAAATTCGCCGTAATGCCGATTTGAAGAATCTTTATGTTATTCTTCACTCATCACTGAGTGGTGTATTTAACCAAGCAATGGTTGAGCGGGTCGGTGCAAACTCTTTTATCGCCAAATTTAACCCGGATGAGCTTGGTAATGCAGTGAAGACTGCGCTTACAGAATAAAGAGAAATTAATGACAGCGATAACTATAAGCGATCAAGAATATCGTGATTTCAGCCGGTTTTTAGAGTCTCAATGTGGCATCGTACTAGGTGATAGTAAACAGTATCTAGTTAGGAGCCGTTTGAGTCCGTTAGTGACCAAGTTCAAATTGGGCTCTCTTTCAGATTTGCTTAGAGATGTTGTAACGGGCCGTAATCGTGAGCTCCGTGTTGCCGCCGTCGACGCGATGACCACCAACGAAACGTTATGGTTTCGTGATACATACCCATTTGAAGTTCTTGCGAATAAGCTGCTACCAGAAATAGCGGCAAATAAGCGACCAATAAAAATTTGGTCAGCGGCGAGCTCTTCAGGTCAAGAGCCTTATTCAATGGCAATGACCATCCTAGAGACGCAGCAACGCAAGCCAGGTATGTTGCCTAGTACATCGATTACCGCGACAGATATTTCTGCGAGTATGCTTGATATGTGTCGTGCCGGCATCTATGACAACTTAGCTCTGGGTCGAGGTCTCTCGCCTGAACGTCGTCGCAATTTCTTTGAAGATGCGGGGGATGGGCGTATGAGAGTCAAAGATAATGTGAAGCGATTGGTTAATTTCCGCCCTCAAAACTTGATGGATAGCTACGCGTTGCTGGGTAAGTTTGACATTATTTTTTGTCGAAATGTATTGATTTACTTCTCGCCAGATATGAAATCGAAGGTACTTAACCAGATGGCAAACAGTTTGAATCCAGGTGGTTACTTATTGCTCGGAGCTTCGGAATCGCTTACTGGGTTGACTGATCGCTTTGAGATGGTGCGTTGTAACCCTGGAATTATCTATAAGCTCAAATAAGAGCATAATGGTACCCTTTCCCTTTAAGCCCAGCCTACAGCGCTGGGCTTTTTTGTTCTCCGATACAATTTACTTGTATACTCATTAATGACATTCCAATCAGCCAGACAGGGAATAAGTGACAGCAAGTTGGCTTATTTTTTGCTGGTTAGCTCTTCGAAATCGAAGTAAAGCAACGAGGCTTTTAAAGTTGGTACGCTACTTGCTTTGTATTTCATTAGTAACGGTCAGTTCTTTTATGTAGAGGTCAACATGGCTATTTCATTCGACAATGCTTTAGGTATTCACCAACACACGGTTGGCTTACGCGAGCGCAATGCTGAGGTTATCTCAACCAATATTGCTCAAGCGAATACCCCCGGCTACAAGTCGAAAGGAATGGACTTTCAAAGGGCACTGCAGGCGGCAACCTCAGAGGCAAGCATTGGTCTTAGCCGTACTGATGGTCGGCATATTCCTGCCTCTACACAAGTGACAGGGGAAGTAATGTATCGTCTTCCGACTCAACCTGACACAGGTGATGGCAACACAGTTGATGTCGATTTGGAGCGTAACCTGTTTATGCAAAACCAGATCAGACACCAAGCATCACTTGACTTCTTAGGAAGTAAATTCAAGAACTTAACTAAAGCACTTAAAGGGGAGTAACTTAGATGAGCTTATTTAATGTATTCAATGTAACTGGTTCTGCCATGAGCGCTGAATCTGTTCGTCTAAATACTACTTCAAGCAACTTGGCTAATGCAGACAGTATCTCTAGCTCGGCGAAAGATACTTATAAAGCTCGCCACGCTGTATTTGGTGCAGAGTTAAGTAAGGCGAAGTATGGCGATGGTCATACCGTGCCAGTCAAGGTAATGGGTATTGTGGAGAGTGACAAACCGCTCAATGCGGAATACAACCCTGACCATCCACTCGCAAATGATGAAGGCTATATTTACAAGCCAAATGTCAATGTGATGGAAGAAATGGCTAATATGATTTCTGCGTCTCGCTCGTACCAAACAAACGTGCAAGTTGCAGATGCAAGTAAACAAATGCTGCTGCGTACGCTGCAGATGGGTCAATAGGGATAAGGGGGTAACATATGGCCGATGGCATAAATAATGTTGGTCAAAGTAGCTTGTCCTATATGGACCAGCTTAAACAGCTCCAAGACAAGAATAAGCCGAATGAGACTACTGGTAAGCAAGATCTAAAACAAGAAGACTTCTTATCGCTACTCACTAAGCAGCTTTCTCAACAGGATCCGTTTAAGCCGGTTAGTAATGACCAGATGATTGCGCAAATGGCGTCATTCGCGACCGTTGATGGTATTGGTAAAATGAACAACCAGTTCGAAACCTTGAATGCTTCGATGACTTCGAACCAAGCACTACAGGCTTCCTCATTGGTTGGACGAGACGTATTAATACCGGGTGCTGCGGGCGTGAAAAAAGATGACGGCAGTATGGCTGCCATGGTTAAGCTACCTCAATCTGTTGATAATCTGATGGTGCGAGTAGAAGACCAAATGGGACAGCTGATTCGTACCTTTGATGTAGGCTCTAGACCTCCGGGTGATAGCCGCGTTGAATGGGACGGCAAAGATTCAAACGGTAATCCATTGCCGGCTGGTAAGTACAAAGTGAGAGCTTCGGGCTTATTAGATGGAGAAAGCAAAGAGTTTGAGGTTTCGACCTATGCAAACGTAAATAGCGTTCTTCTAGGTAAAGGTGATGGTAACGTACTGCTCAATCTGGCTGGCTTTGAGTCGCCAGTTCGACTTGCTGAAGTACTAGAAGTTGGTAAAGCGTAACTCTCGAGTAAGTAGATATGCTAGCTAGATAGGAGAATTTGGAATGTCTTATGTTGCACTAAGCGGTCTCTCCGCTGCTCAATTAGATTTGAATACCACCAGTAACAACATCGCGAACGCGAACACATATGGCTTTAAAGAGTCTCGTGCCGAGTTCGGTGATGTTTACTCTAACTCACTGTTTACTAATGCGAAAACTACCCCTGGTGGCGGTGTCCAAGCGCAGAAAGTAGCTCAACAGTTTCATGAAGGTTCAAGTGTTTACACGAATAACCCAATGGATCTACGTATCAGCGGTACTGGCTTCTTTGCAGTTGCAAAAGATCGCCTGCAGCCTACGTCAAACGAGCTTACCCGAAATGGTGCGTTTCACCTGAACAAAGATAACTACATGGTAACAGCGAATGATGAGTTCCTGTTAGGCTATCAAGTGAATGGTGATACCGGTGATGTGCTGTCTTATGAGCCGTCTCCGATAAACATTCCAAAAGAGTTTGGTAAACCAAAACAAACGGCAAATATTGAAGTGGGTGTCAACTTACCTGCTGGTGGAACTTTGAAAGACCCTGCTTTGTTTGACTACACAGATCCAGAAACGTACAACCGTTCAACATCATCGACGATTTATGACTCCATGGGTCAGTCGTACAAGTTGACCACGTACTATCTGAAAGATCAGACGCAAGCAAATACATGGCAAACTTACTACACTGTGACAGACAGCGCTGGTGAAAAGCCTCTCAATATTGTTGGTGGTGATGCAACGACACCGACAGGCCATGTGGGTCACACCATGAAGTTTAATAATGATGGTACGTTAGCGAGTCTCAACAATGGTCAAAACATTGTATCTGGCCCGCTTGGTGGTACTGGTCCTGATGATCCGAATGCGGTTAATCTAAATGGTGCAGATATCACTCAAACATTATCATTTGGTTTGGATAGTGCGACTCAGTTTGCTGCTCCATTTGAACTAACAAAGTTTGATGAAGATGGCGCGACAACAGGTTTCTTGACCAAAGTTGACTTCGACGAGAATGGTAGCGTTCTAGGTACTTACTCAAATGGTGAGAATATCACTTTAGGTCGTGTTGCTATGGTTCGCGTTGCAAATGAGCAGGGCCTAGACAAGAAAGGCGGAACCCAGTGGGATTCGACTCAGTTCTCTGGTGACAAGATCTGGGGCGAGTCAAACAAAGGCTCCTTTGGTTCGATCAATAGCGGTACATTGGAGCAATCGAATATCGATATGACTCAAGAGCTTGTTGATTTGATCACCGCTCAACGTAACTTCCAAGCGAACTCTCGTTCTCTTGAAGTACATAACCAAACTCAACAAAACATCCTACAGATTCGATAACTTTAGTGAATCTCACGACGTTATAATGTGCAATAACCTGAATGGCAAGCTGGTGGCAATCATCAGCTTGCTATTATTGCCGCTTAAGGCATTATTTCGTTGATTATCTCTTCTTAATTTTCTATCGACTATCTAAATTATTGAATAATAATTAAATTATTTTCTGGCACGCGACTTGCTTTAATTGATCCGAATTGTGATTTTTTGGAGCAAATTATGGATCGCGCACTCTATCTTGCTATGAGCGGAGCTAAGCAGAACATGCAAGCCCTACAGCTTAGAGCAAACAACTTGGCAAACGTCAGTACCACGGGATTCCGTGCTGATTTGGCGCAAGCTCGTTCGATGCAAGCGTACGGCGAAGGCTTACCTACTCGCGTATTTAGTATGACGGAGCGTCCGGGACATAATTTTCAACAAGGTAGTGTTATCACGACTGGTCGAGATCTAGATGTGACCATTGAAGGCAATGGCTGGATTTCAGTACTGGATAAAACCGGTAAAGAAGGCCTGACGCGTAATGGTAACTTAAAAGTCGATGTTAACGGCCTGCTGATTAGTGGGAACGGTAACTTAGTTCTTGGAGAAACCGGTGCGCCGATTACTCTGCCTATTCCTCTTAGCAAAATCGAAATTGGTACCGACGGTACAATTTCAGTAGTACCGCAAGGCGCTCCAGCGGATGCTATTGAAGTTGTTGATCGAATCAAACTTACCAGTACCGACAATCAATCACTATTCAAAGATGTTAACGGTTTATTCCGTGCAAAAGATCCTAATGCGGCATACGAAGCAGATGCCGATGTTAAATTGCTCACAGGCGCAATCGAAGGTAGTAACGTTAATGCTATTGGTGAGATGACTAGCCTGATCGACTTGCAGCGTCAGTTTGAAATGCAGGTGAAGATGATGAGCACAGCAGAAGAGATGGACAAGTCGTCTGACTCTCTACTTCGTATGAGCTAATAAAGATTTAGGAGAATATTATGCATCCGGCATTATGGGTAAGTAAGACGGGCTTAGACGCTCAACAAACGAATATTTCAACGATTTCTAACAACCTAGCGAACGCATCGACAGTAGGGTACAAAAAAAGCCGCGCAGTATTTGAAGATCTGTTTTATCAGAATATTAACCAGCCGGGTGGTCAATCCTCACAGAACACTGAATTACCAACTGGCTTGATGCTAGGTGCTGGCTCTAAAGTGGTCGCAACGCAAAAGGTTCATACTCAAGGCAATACGCAGACGACCAATAACAGCTTAGATATGATGATCGAAGGCGACGGTTTTTTCCAAATCCTTATGCCAGACGGCAATATTGGTTACTCGCGTAATGGTCAGTTTACCGTGAATGACGAGGGCGCAATTGTCACGTCGGGAGCCGGATACAATCTTGAGCCAGAAATCGTCATTCCAGAAGATGCTATCAGTATTACAGTTGGTACAGATGGCGAAGTTTCGGTTCGAATTCGCGGTGA
Organism: Vibrio sp.; assembly: GCF_984391705.1. Lineage (NCBI taxonomy): Bacteria > Pseudomonadati > Pseudomonadota > Gammaproteobacteria > Vibrionales > Vibrionaceae > Vibrio > Vibrio sp. The sequence continues at coordinate 75,895 of NZ_CFHWOM010000010.1, forward strand.
GCAAAATAACGTGGTAGTTGGTCAAATCACGACGGTTGATTTCGTTAACCCCGGTGGTCTTGAGCCAATTGGCCAGAACCTTTATTTACCGACGGGTGCTAGTGGCGATCCTCAAGAAGGTGTCCCAGGATTTGATGGATTTGGTGACATTCGCCAATCGATGCTCGAAACCTCTAACGTTAATGTGACGGAAGAGCTAGTTAACATGATCGAAGCTCAGCGTGTCTATGAGATGAACTCAAAAGTAATCTCAGCGGTAGACAAGATGATGAGCTTTGTTAATCAGCAACTGTAAGCCTTAGTGCTCGAGGTAAGTAAAATGAATCGTTTATTTTCAGTGCTAGTGGTTGGGTTAATGTCAGGCTGTACGATGCTTGAGCCGCCAGTAGAAACGTCTGATGTTATTGGTGGTACAACGACTGTCGATGCCGTAGAAGGTGACAAGTCGGGAGATGATCAAAGCGGTATCGTGGATACGCTGCGCGGCAGAAATGATCCGGTTGCGGGTGATCCTGCTTGGGCTCCAATTCACCCTAAACATCAGCCAGAGCATTACGCAGCTGAAACGGGTTCACTTTTTAGCTCATCACGCACCAGCAGTTTATATGATGACTCTAAACCTCGCGGTGTTGGCGATATCATTACAGTCACTTTAGATGAGAAAACCAAGGCAGCAAAAAGTGCAAATGCGGATATGTCGAAGACCAATGATTCTTCAATGGAACCATTGTTTGTAGGTGGGCAAGAATTGAAAGTCGGTGGTGATTATAACTTTTCATACGACTTAAATAACACCAACACCTTTGCCGGTGATGCCAGCGCAAATCAAAGCAATAGTTTAACAGGCTCAATCACGGTAGAAGTAATTGAAGTGCTTGGTAACGGAAACTTGGTTATCCGTGGTGAAAAATGGCTAACTCTGAATACGGGCGATGAATACATTCGCTTGAGTGGGACGATTCGACCTGATGATATCTCTTTTGATAACACGATTGCCTCTAATCGAGTTTCTAACGCTAGAATCCAGTACTCAGGTACGGGGAATCAGCAAGATATGCAAGAGCCTGGATTCTTGGCACGATTCTTCAATGTATCCCTTTAACTTCGTTTAAAGTCGCTTTTTTGGCACAGACGAGAGTGGAAACAGAGTTAAGGCAAAGGTATCTCATGAAGAAGTTGATTCTACTTATCATCAGTATAATGTTACTGGCAACACAAGCTTATGCGGCGCGAATTAAAGATGTTGCTCAAGTTGCTGGTGTTCGTAGTAACCAATTGGTTGGCTACGGTCTAGTCACAGGTCTTCCTGGTACCGGTGAATCGACTCCTTTTACTGATCAAAGCTTCAATGCGATGTTGCAAAGCTTTGGCATTCAATTGCCACCTGGTACAAAGCCAAAAACGAAAAACGTCGCTGCGGTTATTGTAACCGCTGAACTTCCTGCTTTTTCTAAGCAAGGCCAAACCATAGATGTAACCGTTTCATCAATTGGTTCAGCGAAAAGCCTTCGTGGCGGTACACTTATGCAAACCATGATGAAAGGTCTAGATGGCCAAGTGTATGCTGTAGCTCAAGGTAACCTTGTGGTAAGTGGTTTTAGTGCAACAGGTGCAGATGGTTCTAAGATCGTCGGTAATAACCCGACAGCGGGTATGATTTCAAACGGCGCAATGGTAGAGCGTGAGATTCCTTCTCCATTTGGCCGTGGTGATTACATTACGTTCAATCTGCTCGAGTCTGATTTCACTACAGCACAGCGCATGGCTGATGCGGTAAATAATTTCCTCGGCCCTCAGATGGCTTCTCCGGTAGATGCGACATCAGTTAAGGTTCGTGCCCCTCGAGATATTTCTCAGCGAGTTGCTTTCTTATCGGCGATAGAAAACCTAGAGTTTGACCCAGCAGAAGGTTCTGCCAAGATCATTGTTAACTCACGTACAGGCACAATTGTGGTCGGTAAGCATGTTCGTCTTAAACCTGCCGCTGTGACCCACGGTGGTATGACGGTTGCTATCAAAGAAAACCTAAATGTAAGCCAGCCGAATGCTTTTGGTGGCGGAGAAACTGTGGTGGTGCCTGATACTGACATTCAGGTAACGGAAGAGCAGGGCAAGATGTTTAAGTTTGAGCCTGGTCTCACCCTTGACGATCTGGTACGTGCGGTAAATGAAGTGGGTGCAGCGCCTTCGGATCTTATGGCAATCCTGCAAGCATTGAAGCAGGCAGGTGCCATTGAAGGTCAGTTGATCATTATCTAGGGAGTTGACGATGATTAATAACGGTAATGATATTGGCTTTATTCACGATATTGCAGGCTTAGACAAGCTTCGTAAGCAAGCGGTTGAAGGCGATGAAGGTAGCGAAAAGGCTGCGCTGACTGCGGCAGCAAAGCAGTTTGAAGCCATTTTCACGTCGATGTTATTTAAATCTATGCGTGATGCAAACTCCAGTTTTGAATCTGGCCTGATGGACAGCCAAAACCAGCAGTTCTACAGACAAATGATGGATGAACAAATGTCTAGTGAGTTGAGTTCTTCTGGTTCGCTTGGTTTGGCAGATATGATTGTCGCGCAACTTTCGTCGGGTTCTGTAGAAAATCAAAATGCAGCGAGCCGCAGTGTAGACTTTGAAGCTATGATGCAAAAAGTTGATCAAGCAAGAGACGCGCGTGCAAATGTTGAGCCTAGCATTGTTTCTTCAGTTCACATCAAGCCAACTCACTCATTTGATAGCCCGGAATCTTTTGTCGGTTCAATGCGTCCTTACGCTGAAAAAGCCGCTCAAGCGCTTGGCGTTGATTCATCACTACTACTTGCTCAAGCTGCTCTTGAAACCGGCTGGGGTCAGAAGCTGGTGAGCAACAGTCGAGGAAGCAGTAATAACCTATTTAACATCAAAGCAGACAAAAGCTGGGGCGGCGACAAAGTTGCGACTCAAACTCTGGAATACCATCAAGGTGTCCCTGTCAAAGAGAATGCAGCATTCCGTTCATACAACAGTTTTGAAGATAGCTTTAATGACTACGTGCGCTTCCTAAATCAAAACCCTCGTTATACGACCGCGTTGCGCCACGGCGGTAGTGATGAGCAGTTTATTCGCGGGATACATCAAGCTGGCTATGCAACGGACCCGAACTACGCGGACAAAGTTCTACGCGTTAAAGCGAAAATTGACCAGATGTAATGAGCTCACCTTCGGGTGAGCTTTTTCATAAATGCTACACGCAGTATCTATTAACCACATCATTCATTGGCGAGTTACAGATGGTTACGTAACACTTCAATAGCCCTAAATTGCCACCTCTTTTTCTTGTTTTTTGTATATGGCACACATATTGCTTTTAAATCTTTAGATGTTCAGTTAACACTGATTTTTAAAGGTTTCTTGGGGGCAATATGGCGTCTGATCTACTGAGTTTGGGTTCACAAAGTGTCCTAACAGCTCAGAGACAACTTAACACTACTGGCCATAACATCTCTAATGCAAATACAGAGGGTTACAGCCGTCAGTCGGTGATTCAAGGTACAAACATGCCACGCCAATTTGGTGGTGAAACCTATGGCATGGGCGTACATGTGGAAAAAGTTCGCCGCTCATGGGATCAGTTTGCCGTTAACGAACTCAACATGTCGACCACTAACTACGCCCATAAGCTTGATGATGAAGCTAACTTAGAGATGCTCTCTAATATGTTGTCTTCTGTTTCGTCGAAGAAGATCCCTGAAAATCTTAATGAATGGTTTGATGCTATTAAGTCACTCGCTGATTCGCCAAATGATGTTGGCGCGCGTAAGGTTGTGCTTGAAAAATCAACGTTGATTACTCAAAACCTGAATGACTTCCACGAAACCATTCGTCGTCAATCTGATGTGTCGAATAAGAAGCTGGATTTAGGCATTGAGCGTATTAACCAGTTAGCACTAGAGATCAGAGATCTACATCGACTCATGATGCGTACACCAGGCCCCCACAATGATTTGATGGACCAGCATGAGAAGCTGGTGAACGAGCTGTCTGAATACACCAAAGTGACCGTTACACCTCGTAAAAACGCGGAAGGGTTTAACGTACATATTGGTAATGGACACACGCTGGTGTCTGGTACTGAAGCAAGTAAGTTAACCATGATTGATGGTTACCCAGATGTTCACGAGCGCAGACTCGCCATGATTGAAGGCAAGGGAATCAAAGCCATTACAACCAAAGACATCGATGGCAAGCTTGGAGCAATGCTAACGATGCGAGATGAGAAGATTCCTCAATTAATGGATGAACTCGGAAAAATGGCTGCTTCTTTTTCCTATGACATTAACAAATTGCAGTCTCAAGGGCTTGATTTGCGTGGCAACATCGGAGGGCTCATTTTTACCGATGTTAACTCGGACATTATCGCGGAATCTCGTGTAGTGACTTCCTCCAAATCAGAAGCCGACCTAGCCGTTTACATCGAAGACACCAGCCAGTTGGTTGCGGGAGAATACTCGCTGCAATATAGCGGTGGTGATTACTATATTACGCGACCAAATGGCGAGCAGTTTGCAGTTCCTGTGGTTGATGATGCGATCAGTTTAGATGGCATTCGTATTGATATCCGACAAGACCTTGCTGCAGGAGAGCGAGTGTTAATTCGCCCTACGCGGAATTCTGCTGCGCAAATGAAGATGGAAACGAATGATCCCGCTCATATAGCGGCACAGAGCTATGAGGCATCCACGACCTTTGCTCAAGGGAAAGCCAAATTCAGTATTGATACGGCTGGTGATTTACGTGAATTCGAAGTGATTGTGTCGCCGGACGGGAAACAATTTGCCGTCACTGATACAAAAGGTCGAATTCTGATGCAACCTCAAGACTATCCGCCTTCAGGTCCAGTTACCGTTCAAGGTACAACCTTTGAGCTAACGGGAGGCGCGTTGCCAAATGATAAGTTTACGGCAAACCTCGTCCCTTCAGAAGGTGATAACGGAAACTTGCTTAAGATGCAAAATATTCAGACAGATAAAAAACTGAATGATGGCGAATCGACGGTATTAGATATCTACCACAACTTAAACACCGATGTGGGACTACAGATGTCGACGGCATCTCGATTAACCGATGTGTCTCGTTTAGAGAAAGAGGCAGCTCAAGAACGAGTGGCATCTATTTCTGGCGTTAACCTCGATGAAGAAGCGGCGAACATGATGAAGTTTCAGCAGGCGTATATGGCATCTTCACGCATTATGCAGGCTGCGAATGACACTTTTAACACCATTTTGGCGTTGAGGTAGGAGGGGTAAATGTTGAATCGAATTTCCAGTTTTCATAACTACCAATCCGTACAGAACGATTTACGCCGCCAAGAGGGAAAGGTTCATCATAACCAAGCTCAATTGGCTTCAGGCAAAAAGCTGATGAAGGCAAGCGATGATCCGCTAGCGACTCACTATATCCAGAATATTGGACAGCAGAAAGAGCAACTTCGTCAGTACAGTGATGCAATCGTGTTAACGCGAAACCGTCTGGAACACCACGAGGTGATCATCTCCAACGCAGAAGAGTTTGCAGATGAAGCGAAACGTACCGTAATGGAAATGATCAACGGTGCATTATCTCCTGAAGACCGTTTAGCGAAGCGACGTGAAATCGAAGAAATATCAAACAACTTCCTAAATTTGGTTAATGTACAGGATGAATCCGGAAACTATATTTTTGCGGGTACAAAGCCAAAGAACCAACCTTTTTTCAGAGATAGAGATGCTGAAGTCGTTTACGCCGGTGATGATTATCAACGGAAAATGAAGATTTCAAACAGCCTTGAAATGCCTATCAATGATCCAGGTAGTAAGTTGTTCATGGAGATAGATAACCCATTCGGAGATTTCTCCCCTAAGTATGATCTAAAAGAGGCTTCAGAACTCTTGTTAGAGAGGGCAATCAATCTCAATCCCGATGATCAGTCTACTTATAAAGTTACGTTCGTTGACATGCCTGATGGGAAATATGGTTATCAACTTGAACGTGATGGCTCTGTTGTCCAAGCAGATACCTTCGATCCGAGCAAAGGTATCAAATATGAAGACGTGACCATTCAAGTTAAAGGGCAAATTACCAAAGGTGATGCAATAGAACTTGAACCACGCCGTAGCTACAGCATTTTCGAAACATTCAGAGAGGCGATGGATTTGTCGTCGGGATCTGTGTCTGATGCGTCGAATACAGCCCAATTACACCAAGTAACTCAAGAGTTTCACGCAGCATTTATTCATTTGAATAAAGCTCGAACGGACGTGGGTGCACGTTTAAACACATTAGATATTCAAGAAGAGCAGCACGACGACTTCAAAATGACGCTTGCTAAATCAAAGAGCAACTTCGAAGACCTAGATTACGCTGCCGCTATCATTGAATTCAATGAAAATTCGCGAGCACTGCAAGCGTCTCAACAAGCGTTTGGTAAGACGAAAGATCTAACTTTGTTTAATTACATTTAATGACTTTAGCCTTATGTGCAATGCCTTAAGAGCGAAAGTCAGCCAGTGACAAGTACGTAGCTTAACGTTACGGCAATCATGTGGCAAAGAAGCGGCAAACAGTTTGCCGCAAAGAGTGAACAAAAAATAAACCAAAGTAGCAGTAAATGAGAGGTGTTCATAAGTTGCTGATTAAAAAGTGATAAATAAAAATATTCATTAATTAATCCGACTTGGCACGCAACTTGAATTGTACTGTACAGAGTGAAAAAACACGTTTTAAGCAGATATCTGCTTAGCAAGGCATTTACGGTCAGTGCTTCCAAATGAGATTAAGCTGGCCGCTTCGCAAGCACTTGCGAACTCACTAGGAGAGCAAACTATGACCATAACAGTAAATACTAACGTTTCGGCTATGACCGCTCAACGTTACTTAAATAAGGCAACAGGTGACTTAAATACGTCAATGGAACGTTTGTCATCAGGCCAACAAATTAACAGTGCGAAAGATGATGCGGCGGGTCTGCAAATCTCAAACCGCTTAACGGCTCAGTCCCGCGGCCTTGATGTTGCTATGCGTAACGCTAACGATGGTATTTCGATTGCCCAAACAGCCGAAGGTGCGATGAATGAGTCGACGGCTATCTTACAGCGTATGCGTGACTTGTCATTGCAATCAGCTAACGGTACTAACTCTGATTCAGAACGTACGGCAATCAACGAAGAGGTTGCAGCACTGCAAGACGAGCTTAACCGTATTGCTGAAACTACCTCTTTTGGTGGTCGTAAACTACTAAACGGAACGTTCGGTGAAGCATCATTCCAGATTGGTGCTAGTTCGGGTGAAGCAATTATTATGGGCCTAACCAGTATTCGTGCGGATGATTTCCGTATGGGTGGCCAAAGTTTTATTGCAGAGCAAGGTAAAGGCAAAGACTGGGGAGTACCGGCTAACGCTCGTGACCTTAAGCTTGAATTTACCGGCAAAGATGGTGAACCTGTCGCTATCGATATTCTTGCAAAAGGTGGCGATGATATCGAAGAATTAGCAACCTATATCAATGGTCAAACGGACCAAGTGAAAGCGTCGGTTGACCAAGATGGTAAACTGCAAATCTTTGCATCTCAGGCTGACCTGAAGAGCGATTTAAGCATCTCTGGTGGATTAGCTGGTGAGCTGGGCTTAAATGGTGGTCCAGGTGTTCAAACGACGGTACAAAGCATTGATGTTCGTAGTGTTGGTGGTGCACAGAATGCAGTAGGTATCATCGACTCAGCACTGCGTTACGTTGATTCTCAGCGTGCAGATTTGGGTGCTAAGCAAAACCGACTAAGCCACAGTATTAACAACCTGGCAAACATCCAGGAAAACGTAGAGGCGTCGAACAGTCGAATTCGCGATACAGATTTCGCGAAAGAGACCACCGCGATGACCAAAGCACAGATTCTGCAACAAGCTGGTACATCCATTCTGGCTCAAGCAAAACAGTTGCCAAACTCTGCAATGTCACTATTGCAGTAATAGCAAGACTCTTCACTAGCGTAATCCCAGACGTGGGGCTAGTGAGGAAATTGCGGCAAGCATAGGTTAGCGTTTATGAGGCTCTCTCTCACACCCTGTCTCATTTAGCGTGATTCCTATGTAACAAATAGCCAAGCTATGATCATTTCTCTCGATCTCCACATTGCATGGCTACCCTCTAGCCCCGGTTCTCTCAAAGGAAAAGGGGCTTTTCTTTATTTGAAAGCTTATGGTAGATACCCACATACACAGTGAGTAGTGATTCACCGGTAATGCTATTTGAATAAGCCTCGCTGTCGTTTCTCACGAGTTTCTCCCAACGCACTCCCATCTGGTGCCCCGACCAAAATGTCGAAAACTTTAGCATCAAATTTCATATTTATTTCTTCGATCATGTTTTCAACTACATAACGCAAATCTGGCTAATATTTCAACTTTTTGTTCTAAAGTTGACCGCTTTTGAGTCGTTATAAAAGTTACTTTGAGAGAACTCATTGGTTTTCCGAGACGTCGGAAAGCTCAACTGGAAGTTCCGGTAACGGAAAATCAATAGGAGAGACCACTATGGCGGTTAATGTAAATACTAACGTTGCAGCGATGACAGCACAGAGACATTTGAACGCTGCGTCTAATGCACAACAAACCTCGATGGAGAGATTGTCTTCAGGTTTTAAGATCAACAGTGCGAAAGATGATGCGGCAGGGCTGCAGATCTCTAACCGTTTGAACGTACAAAGCCGAGGCCTGGATGTGGCGGTAAGAAATGCTAATGATGGTATTTCGATGGCGCAGACTGCTGAAGGTGCAATGAACGAAACAACCAACATTCTTCAGCGTATGCGTGATCTATCACTACAATCCGCAAATGGCTCAAACTCTAAGTCTGAACGAGTTGCAATCCAAGAAGAGATTACTGCACTGAATGACGAACTGAACCGTATTGCTGAAACTACCTCTTTTGGTGGTAACAAGCTACTTAACGGCACTTTTGCAACGAAATCATTCCAGATTGGTGCAGATAATGGTGAAGCTGTAATGCTAACCATGAAAAATATGCGCAGCGATAATACCATGATGGGGGGGAACAGCTACGTCGCTGAAAATGGACAAGATGCCGATTGGGCTGTTCAAGCTGGCGCTAACGATTTAACTATCACGTTAACAGACAAGTTTGGTCAGGAGCAAAACCTCGAAATCAACGCTAAGGCTGGCGATGATATCGAAGAACTTGCGACGTATATCAATGGTCAAACAGACCTTGTAAAAGCATCTGTCGATGAAGATGGACAACTACAGCTGTTTACAGACAATAACAAGGTTGAGGGCGTAGCAAGCTTTGGAGGAAGCCTCGCAGGTGATTTGGGAATTGGTGATGCTCAAGCGGTAACTGTTGATACTATTGATGTACGATCTGTAGGAGGCGCTCAGCAATCTGTAGCCATCGTCGATGCTGCATTAAAGTTTGTGGATAGTCATCGTGCCGAGCTTGGTGCATTCCAGAACCGTTTCAATCATGCAATTAATAACTTAGACAATATTAATGAGAACGTTAATGCTTCTAAGAGCCGCATCAAAGACACCGACTTTGCCAAAGAAACGACTGCATTGACTAAGTCTCAGATCCTTACTCAAGCTTCTAGTTCTGTTCTTGCACAAGCAAAGCAAGCGCCCAACTCAGCGTTGGGGCTTTTAGGCTAAAGAGCTGATCTCTTTAGAAACTATTAAAGTCATGACTTAAGTGAAAACCCGGCTTCGGCTGGGTTTTGTTTTTGTAAGAATCAATCTGCAGGAAAGTAGCCTGGTCGTGTAAACGACACGCAATAATTTTTTGATAGATAAAAGAAAACCCAGCTAAAAAGCTGGGTTTCTATCTCTATTTTTAGAGTAAATATGGTGCGGAAGGAGAGACTTGAACTCTCACACCTTGCGGCGCCAGAACCTAAAT
>NZ_CFHWOM010000011.1:0-78422 GCF_984391705.1 Vibrio sp.
CCAGAACCCAAAAAAGGAGCCTTTCATGGCTCCTTTTGTGTACTCTGAAAACGAAACGACTTAATCGAACTCAGGATCATGAAGAGCTGAATAAAAGCCCAACTTACTAGAACATTCTTGTTGAAGTCTCCTAAATGTTTAACAAGTGTCGATTCGACGTTAAGATAATTTTCAACTCGCGATTGTGTAGTTAATTTTACTTCCTATCGTTATTGAAAAATTAGACTTGGATATATTCATCCAGAGAAAGGGCAATACTCTAATTCTTTTTTGATACCTTAAACCTTTCATCTTTCCTCCTAGCCAATAAAAAAGGCGAGATAATCCCGCCTTAAATCAGTTTTAGTCAGACTCAGAAATAGCGTCTGCATTTCTCGCTTCAAAGTAAGCTTCTTCTAATAACGCCTCTTTTTGCTTGTCTAGCAGCAATCTAACGACCTCTAACTGCGTTTTTCCTTCAACATCTTTGGTTTTAATGTAAAAGTCATATTCATCGCAATTAAATAGGTTTGGTGAGATCTCATGAAATCCCAGACCGCAAAGAAGTTCAAACCAATCAAAATCACCCACTCAAAGCCCCCCTTTTAGAATTACGAATTTTATTTTCAATTCTCTTCATTTTGCTTAAAACTTGATAGCGAAGCATTAGGTTTCCATGTTTAAGAAGCAATAGAGACTTGTCCTTATCCTTCATCCTCATAATCTAACTTCCCCAAACAAAAATTATCTCATTGCTTGAGATTATCACATCTTCAATGAAGTATTGCCGGATATCGGTCGCACCATGGTTTTTCACATACTCTCTTGCGTGATCTTCCACAACCTCTAACGCACCACCCAGAGTCGTGTTATAAGGTATATCGACAACAATATCTTTGAATGGAATTTCTACTCTCGGGTCTTCTGGAAGAGCCGAAACCATTGGTAGTTTAGCTTTCATTCCTGCACTAACTGCGGTGCTTGGCGCAAAATGATCACAATCCCATATGCTTTTCATAGCTCTCCCCTTGAAATTAATTCACCTATCTCACTAGAACACTTCTCACACAAGAGTTGATCGAATGGGTATGGTGGCTCATAGGGAATGAAAGTACCGCATTGAGAGCATTCAATAAGTATTTCATCCGAACTTCTCCACTCTGTGGATTTTTCACCGTTGTATTTAACGTCTACTACAAACTCTTTACCACTCGGTGATGAAGGGTATTTTTCAAAAATAACGCCTGACAGTGTTATCATTTCACCATTTATGTAAGTTTTTTCCCTATCACGAAATTTAATTGGTTTACTCATACTACAGACCTATGTCAATGCTTAGGTAAACATCACGCACGCGCTCATCCGTGATACCGATGTATTTAAACGTCTCCGTGACGCTTGAGTGGTTGAATAGCTTCTGCAGTACGTTAATGTCTGCGCCGTTCTTATAAGCGTGGTATCCGAAGGTCTTACGCAATGAGTGCGTATTTAAGCTGTAATCCAGCCCCAGACTGTCTTTAACATCAATCAGCTTAGTAGATATCCATTGTCGGCTAACCGGCTTAGGATCGCCTTTGACGCGATTTCCGGTAGCCTGAAACAAATAGATAGCCTCGGTATTGTTCATTCTCAGGCGTTCAACGCACTGCAGAGCGGTTCTATTCAGTGTCAGGCGCTTTGGTTTGCCGGTCTTTTTCTCTTCCAGCTCCACGTAACCAATATCTTCACCTTCAAGCTGCATTGTCTTGATGTCATCAAACCTCAGCTTCAGTAAGTCACTAATACGAAGCGCCACGTTACAACCAAGCATAACTAACTCAGCTTCACGATGGTTTCCCCACTTTTTCAAGCGGTTGTAGATGGATCTCACATCATCTAGATCTTTAATTGGGTCAACTTGTTTCATGCTTTATCTCTCTGGTTGTGCAGCAAATCGAAATTCACCGCACTTGATCATCTTTCCGTACTTACGATGCTACGCAACAGGTCAGCTTAGCCGGTTCATCACCGTGAACCGGCGTGTTTACTCGCACATTACTGCCATCTTGAACGCCAGAGGAATAATCATCACGGCTACCGCCTTTTCGTCTTGTTGTTTTGGCTGCTTCTGGCTCTTTACCGCTCTCATTTACACGTCTCATATAAGATTTGATGCGGGTTTCCTCCTCCTCCGGCAACTTCTCTGCTTTCAGGTTCTCAGTAACAGCGATCACCCAGCCCTCACAATAACGGTCCGCTCGGACTGTCTTGTTTTGCTTGCGCATCCTCGGGTTCAACGTTGATAAATACTGCTTTCTAGCATTTATTAGCTGACGATAAAGCACATCAAAGGCATAGGCTGCCATCATGGCAGCATCCTTGCGTCCAATAAATTGAGGGAAAGAGCCTTCGTAGCAAGTTTCAAGCATAGGGATGACCTGAAACGACTTCGCAATTTCTGAAACAAGCACACTCACATACGCATTCGGCTTGCGCTGAATTCGACTTCTGCTTGTCGTCTCTCCCATTTCAATAAATTCAATATCCTCATCGCTAAGACCATACTTGCGCATCAGCTTACGAGCCATAGCCAAAGCATTAGCAGCTTCATTGGGATTACTAGATTTTGAGAGATCAAAGCATTTCTTAATCTTCTCTAAATGCTTGGGGTTCATGTTATTTCCTTTGGTCGGGGTAATTAACTTACTAATGCTGCCCGAAAGCAGCATGGTGTAAGCCAACTACTTAATGCGAGGGGCGCCTCTAAAATTGGCAGGTACAGCTTCCAGATGTTCAAGTATTTTGGTTGTCACCTTTTCACAACGCTCACTAACAGGAGCATTAAGTGGGCACTCTTCCCAAACACCCCCTTTCGCACGAAGATTAATCACCCCTATGTAGTGCTTTGGTTGATTCCAATACACCGTGTCACCAATCACACAGATCTTTGTCGTACCAAAATAATCAGGATGAGATTCAGGAGTACGGTCTTTTAAGGCGATTGCCTGTGCAGAGTTTGAGTGGAGATTAACAGGGAATCTAAAAACAGCTGTGAATTTTTGCATCGTTATCACCTTGGTCGGGGTTACAAATCTAATTGCTATAACGAGAATATAATAAGGTTGTGTAAATCAAGCAAGGAAAGAATAGAGAAATGTGAGAAATGACGGGGGGTTTCTTATTGCTAAAACGTGCTTTTAGCAATTAGGAGGCTAAAAAAATGCCCCGCATCCTTGCGAGGCTACCCTAATACCCTACTGGCAGTGCAATCTATACATTGGGATAGCAATGCTCGCTCTTGGCATGAGGTTGGGGGACGACAGCCAGTGTAAACACCACTTACCGAACCCCCGTGTGCAGCTAAGGGAAGCTACGCCATTGCAAACAATGCCCATTCATCTTAGTGCGGTCACTACGCAGCCAACCACAACAAAAAAATGTTGGATATAAGAAAGCCCACTCACAGGAGCGGGCTTTGTCTTACACCGAGTTGAAAGAAGGAAGCTTTCACAAACGATAGTACGGACGCTTATGCGCTGGTACTACAACATTTTCTTGTTATTCTCGCCGCCTTACTAAGCCACACAATGGCGCAGCCATTGCCCGTAATTTAGACGATTAGGACCATTGTTCCTATGTAGTTAGTATGAGTATTTTTTACACAGGGTTATCCCCTTAATTTGGGGATAACCGCTTATGCTCGCTTATAAAACTTGAAGAACTCATCCAATCGCTCGATTTCCATCAAGCCAACTTGAGCGTACTCCTCCAAGCCGTCCTCTATCCAATCACCACATGCTGACTGTATCGCAGCTCTAACCTCGGGGTAATCTTCAGCAAGACACTCAACCACACCACCGCTTTCAATTGCAGCCACTGCCTGATCTGCTGGGCTTGATTCTTCCTCTCCCAGCAATGCCATTGCGTTAGCCAGTGCACTATCAGATTGACCGTCGCTTTGCTCGCCGGCAGGAATGTAATCCACCAACCAGAAGAATGCTGTTGCGTCGAAGATATCAGGAGACTTAATGCCCTCACTACGCAGCTGCTTCTTAGAGAACAGGCGCCAACGTCCCAACTCATCAAACTCATACGGGATCTTGACGAATTGCTTCTGCAGTTTCTTCTCAAACTGTTTCGTCTCACCTTTATGCAGCTTCAAGCGACCAGTATTCAACGCTTCCTTGACCATGACGCACGCATAGTCTTTTTCTTTCGGGAATCGCTGTTTCACTGAGTTAGCGTGTGGAGGTCTACCCCAGTGGATGCGAGTAACATTCACACCAAGCTTTTCACACTCTTGAGCCGTTGTCAGACCGTACCCGTCCGCATCAATACCAACAGTGATATTGGTGTAGCCAGATGTTTCTTGATGGATAAAGCGAGCAAATTGAACCCCGTCCATATCTGCAGGTGCTTCGATAGCCTTAACGACCTCTACCTGTCGCTCACTACCAAAACCACAAACCTTACCGATCTTGAGCACTGAGCTATCTCGACCTTCACCGCCTGCAACGTCGGCAACAGCCACCCAGCCCCACTCATCAACGAACTCAATAACTGCCTCAAAGCCTTTATCGACCATGCTACGGGAGATCAGGAAGCCACTTGCATCATCAGGACACACACCAAGAACACGAATGCCATACTCAGGGCTACTCACACCCCCGTATTCGATGCGTTTTTCTCGGATAAACTTGAGGTTAACAAACGGACTCATTTCACTATTAAGCGTGATAGCCGTGTACAGCCCTTGCTCTGCCAATTCCATTTGTGAATCAGCAAAGTGACCAGTTGGGCGCGTAAACTGGCTAATGAGTAGCATTTTGTTGTTGTCTTCGGTCAATGCACCACGAAGCACCTCAAACGCTCGATCGGATACACCAGACGCTTCATCGACCACCACCATGTAATCCCTACGGTGCTGACCGGCTAAGCCTTCCTCATTGCCTTTTGAACATGTTTTCCCGAAAATTTGCCATACGCCCTTGTAGCCCTTCGCATAGAAAGACTTAGCTGTAATGACGAAGTACTGCTCCAACCACGGCTGACGCTGGCAGATCTTCACCCAAAGGCGCTTAATGTATGAGAAGACAACGTTAGTTACCTGATCTAAGGAGTTTGCCGTCAACATACACAGAGATTCTGGGTGTGTAATGATGAAATGAAGACACAAAGCTGCGGTTAGGTGAGACTTACCCGTACCGTGACCAGAAGCAACAGACACACGCGCCCCGACCGGAGTCAGGGCGTTAATGACTTCAATTTGCTGAAACGATGGTTCCATCCCGATAATGTCGTAGATGAAAGCCAACGGTCGACTTCGGTAGCTCGCTGCAAAATCCAGATAACGAGGATCCAGCGTAATAGCGGCGTGCTTATGCTTTTTGCGGCTTCGGTTTCTAGCTGCCATGGCGGTCCTCAGCGTTTAACGCTTCCAACTCAGCCATACGTGCCGCTAAAAACTCTTCAGAGCTTTGCTGGTTGCCGAGCTGCAATTGTTTCTCGCGCTCTTCCACCAATTGAGGTGTAACTGCACCCGTTGGCAGTTCTGAATCGTCGTCATCACCTTCACCAAGCTCAAAGCGGATCTGAGCCAGTAGGTTAGGCGGAATATCTAACCCATTCGCACTGAGCATGTGCCCAGCGGTTAAAGCATCTATCTCTTCATTAGCCAACTGATTAAAGACTGTCGACTTGATAGCCAATTGCTCGCTATACGTTAATGTGCTGCCTTGAAGTAGCTTTTGACGCAGGGACTCCAAGTTGGCAACGCGCCCCATCCATCGGTCAATGACAGCATCCCAATCCACACGTTTCATTTTTATCGTGGTACCAAGTGGACCTATGTTGTCTTCAAAGACTTCTGCACGCATTGCAGCATGGTTGAAGTAATCCGGCTTTTGAAAGTTAGGAAGCCCTTCTTCATCAGGACCAACAACAGGTGGAGGCTCATTCGCTGCTTCTTCGGCTCTTCTTGCTTGGTCTTCTGCAATTCGCTTCTCAATGTACTCTTGCTCCCCTTTCAATCGGAAAGCTTCTGCCAACTTGGCACGAGCCAACGCTAACTCATGATCAATGCCGCCAGCTGCAGAGAATGCCGCTTCATAGGCTTCTGCCATTTCATCGGTTAGGTGCTGAGCGTACAACCCGTGTTTACGAGCATTCGAATTACCAGCCTGACCGCCTCTATTTCGTTTTGCACCAGCCTGAGAAAACGATCGATCACTATTGCGCGTGCGCTGCCCGTCAGAGTGATCATTATTACCGTTAACCCTTTGTTTGTTATTGGTTTTACCACCTTTTTTTGATGTGCTTTTGTTGGTATTACGATCACTTAAACGATCATTATTAAGATCGTTTTTACGATCACTATCGTGGTCAATCGGCGCATGATCGGATACTTCAATCTTGCCTTTCCGGTATTGGGTAATCGCACGGGTAAGAGAGCCGAGCGGAACCCCTTCATCTTCTGCGAAGTCTTTATTTTTGTACTTAGGGTCATCCTTCTGGCGCTGAAACAACAGCGCCAGTAGACTCGACCAATCGTAGGTGGACTTTCTAGCCATAGCTAACCTCTACTACTGTGCTGCCGCTGCTTCAGCAATACAGTGATCGCACTTTGCTAGTAATTCATTTTCTTGAAGTAACCTCTTGTTTATCTCCTCCAATTTCCCTAATCGCTGAGACATTTCAGTAACTTGGTTTTCCAACTTACTGCGCTCTCGCTCCCATTCTCTGCGCTCACTTTCCAACTGCTTTGAATACAGGTCCTCAATAGCCTTAACACGTCTATCAAGGTCTTCCTGCAACTGCTTCATAACCTTTTGCTGTAACTCCACAACAGACGTAGCCCCTTGAATCATGACCTCATCAGCCCGTTTCTCTTCGGTGGCAGCTTTGGCTTCATCAAGCGGCTTTTCCTGCCGTTTCTTCATAAAGTCCCAAAAACCAGCCCCAAGAACGGCAGTGATCACGGGCACTAGGTAGTCTTTAAGTTCAGTCAACGCCATCCTGTGAACCCTCGTCCTCTACCCATTCACGAAGCGACTGTTTATCAACGTTACAGGCTTTAATAACAGCTTCACGCTCAGCACTTTGAACGATGGCATCTTTAAAGCTTTCTCCCTTCAGCTGGGCATCAGGGCAGTCTTTCAGCCACTCTGGCGGTGGATATTGTTTCTCTACAACGGTTTTAATGACCGTCACTGTCTTTGGCGGTACCGCCGAGCAACCGGATAACGCTGTCAGGCATCCGAGTACGCAAACACGCAGACTCTTCCCCCTCATTGGCACTCTCCTCCTCAAGTTGAGCGAGTTTCCGTCCTAACTCGCTGTTACTCTTAGAAAGTTCACGCTCACGATCTGCAGAAATCTTCCGCTCAAGGTCTCGCGCTTGCTTCATCTGAGTGATTTGCTCGTTGGACTGTTGCAATTCCTGCTTAAACTGGGCGTTAGTCTGCGCCAGCTTGGCATTCTCTTGCGTTTTGGCTTCTATCGTGGTCTCTAAGCCATTGATGGTGATGTACTGGACGCCTACGACGCCCAGTAACAAAGCCCCAATGAGACCACCTGCGGCATACACAGGGTTCATTTGAGCATCCTCATCTGCATCCAATACCGCCAGATACGCTCAACATAGGTCTTCGTCTCTTTCGAGTGATGCCCTGTTACCTGCGGAAGACACCGGATAATGTCTTTGTAAGGAGCGGGATTACCACAAAGCTTTTGAGCCTTGAGGATCCAGCCACACCCTGCGTTGTAACAAGCCCATGCGAGCGATAAACGGTCCGACATTGGACGGGGGGACTGCCATACATTCAACCTGCCTGCCATGTAGTAAGCAGCGGCTTCAATGTTGTGCTCTGGGCTATGCACCGACACACCATTAAAACCAAGCTGCCCCGACACTTCAGCCCATGTTGCAGGCATAAACTGCCCCAACCCTGCCGCCCCGACATAACTGACAGCCTGCGGATCAAGAAGGCTCTCCTGATACAGTTGAGCCTTTAAAATCTCCATCCCATAGACCGCCTCATAAGCAGGAAGCCAGCGCTTAGCTGACTTCTTGATTTGAGCGTCATATTTGTCAGGAAAGGACGCTGCCAAGGAGGAAACAGGTACTACCGAACATAACGCACTGGTAAATAGCAACAGAGCGGAAATCACCCTTTTCTTTAGCTTGCGCAATCCAGTCATTTTTCACCCCGTCATCACCAAAAATAACCTTGCGCATCATGGTCATAACAACCAAAGCAAGGCACAAAAACACCAACTTCATACCGATACCAGTCAGAGCAGTAGCGCCCATCGTGAATAGATTGATTGATTCAGGCATAAGCCCTCCGATTTATTAACAAAAAGACAGCGTTAGCTGAGCCTGTAGTTTGTTTCGACGGGGGTTTTATCGCATCAACACGTTTTTATTGATATGGGTCAGCCTGTACCGTGAATCCTCCTACACAATAGATTCACTCAGGCTATGCAAAGCCACGCCACACAAGGGATTGAGGAAATAAGAAGCAAAACAGAGATTACGCGCCAGTCTCATTTTTTATCTGGCTTTTCTGGTGAAATTTAGGCATAAAAAAACCAGCACTCTGGCTGGTCTTTAATCAATAACACGCTAGTTAAAGTGACAACATCACATTCCTAGTAACCTCTCTAGCCATAACAGGCGGTACCGCGTTGCCTATCATCAGCTTAGTTTGGGTCTTCGATTCCGGAAACTGATAATGCTCAGGGAACGTTTGTGCCAAAGCCTGCTCCCTTATAGAAAGCGGTCTTATCTTGTCTCCCATAACCAATGAGTGCTTATTATTCGTGGTAACAGTACCTAACGGTTTATTTATGGACCGCCCTCCCTTTTCAGTGCCATATGCAGCATCTAAAAATATGTCGCCATGCTCTTTTCGACCATTCATCACTCGATTTTGAGTAGCTTCAACCCTATTACTAACCAAGTCCCATTGATAACCAGCCGGATTTAAATCAAGGAATGATTTAGCCGGCACATGTTCAACCTTAGGTATGTTTAACTCGATCGGGTTCTTACTGCGAGTTGCCACAATAAAGAGTCTAATTCTGTTTTGCGGCACCCCTAGATCAGCTGCGTTCACCACGTTTAGAGACAAACTGTAACCTAGCTTTTCCATAGCCATTGACCATGGTTCAAATAACTCCCACCTTTGAAAGTCTAAAACGTTTTCAATGATAGCTACTGGTGTTCTATGAGCTTCTAAGCAACTAACAACAGCCCAAGCGGTTGACCTACTTAAATCAGCTTTAACAGTCTTCCTCTTAGCTCCTGCTGCTCTTGAATGACCTTGGCAACAAGGCGAAGCGAATACTATATCGTGCTCTGGAACCAAGCCCCAATCAGCTTGATGAAGATCTTGGCAAACATGCTTCGCTTCTGGATGGTTTTTAGCGTGAAACTCAACAGCAACAGGGTTATGGTTTGCAGCCCAAACTACGTTAACACCCGCATCTTTGGCGCCAGTGGTTGTGCCACCAGCGCCAGCAAACAAGTCTATTCCTCGCATTCGCCACCCTGTCGCTTAAAAGACTCTTCTAAGCTTCTTGTCCGGTCTTCGATAGGGTAATTAGCACCTAAACTATGCGCTACAGCCTCGGCTTGTGCCTTTATATTCGCATTGCTCGTGTGAGCGTAGTCGTAAAAAAATGAGCAGTACGTGAATGGCTTGCTAACTCCATCATCATGCTGAATCATGACGTGTTTTGCTCCCGTAATATCTGATTCAATCCAGACTTTACGGCGAAATACCTTTACTGCTTCCACCACTTCAATACTCATTATACGGCTCCCTCCTGTTGTTTTAGCTCTTCAACAACCAATGATATGTTCTTGTTGATGACCTCGAACTCTATTACCCAAACATACGGGTTAGCATCCCAATCGCTATAAATGCCATTCCATAGATTTTTGAACCACGTAACCGGCTTTTGGTACCAACTCAAGCCAGATTCAACAGCCATACGCTGACATTCTTCATCAGTTGGCATTCCCTCAAGAACAGCTTGTGCTTCAGTAATATCCTGAACCTGTTCAATACGGACATCCGTTACCTTTAATGTGATTCTACTTGCTGCTTTTGGCATGTGAATTGACGGGTGCCATGCTGATATTTCTTCTTCAAAATCATCACACCAGCGCATTTCACCATCAGCACGATAAATTACGTTCCCTGTGTAATAGCCCTTGCCGTACTTCAGCTCTCTTACTGGTAAAGCTGGTCTGTCTGGCGTCCATTCAACCATATTGCCGTCTTCATCAAATGAGTGATTCACAACGCCCCACGTTTCACGAACCCAAACTAGATCACCAACAAAGCAGGGAGCAGTAACAAGATCTGACTGAGGGAAATCAGTCCCTACCCCTCGACGTATTAACGCGCCCCACTTGCCCTTTTTAGGATGAGGACTGGTGATTTTTGATGGTTTGCGGTCATGAAGCTCCCAGCCATCAGGGATAACTAAGGGACGACGAGTTACTAACTTTCGCCCGTCCAGCAACGCATTAACCATATCGGCAGTAAATGGAAGGTATGTTTCTTTCATAGTTAACAACCCTCCAAATCAATTAACTCAACTTCAATACTGGATAAGTTAGAAAAGCTGTCACAACCATTTAGCGACACACAATTGAACCCATTGCTTTTACAAATCACGTCATTCATCTTGCTTGTCAGATCGTCTTTTTCAAACCATTCATCTTTAACAACCGAAACAACCAGATCGCGCAACTCTTTTACATCCTCACTTAGCTGAGTTCGAAACCCATCCATTGAAAAATGCACTTGCCCATTTTCAACCTCTCCCTCTTCCAAAGAATTAACCGATACACGATCACATTCATCAGCCAGCTCTAACAGGTACTCGATAAACTCTGGAGTCTGCCAATAACCCAAAACTTCGCCATCTTCCTTAACTGCACGGTCAGAACCTTTTCTTGTTTCTCTCAGTGCTGCTGCCACTTGTTTCAACGCCACTTCTGGCTTGTTATTCAATAGTTTTTCCATATCCTTAGCACCTAAATAACTTCTCTAAGCAGCTCTACGTCTGCATCGTTGAGCGATTTCGCTTTCTCTGGCACTTTCACACCACGGCTTGCCAAATAGTTCTCTGCAAGCTTCTTGATACGGTCTGTATCTACCTGCTTACCAACCACCTTAGAACCAGGGTCTTGAATGCCTCGGGCTTGTGATGATTTCACCCCCAAGATAGAGAGGATTTCCGGATCACTGCCGTATTGAGTCACCGCATGGAACACAAACACTGAGTCTTCCTGCCCGTCACGGTCCAAACGACCAATGCACTGGGTCATAACCTGCGGACTCCAATCCTCTTCACCAAAGATGACCGTTGAACAACGATGCTGAATGCCGTCAGTACCTGCCCCAGAACGAAGACTCATAATCAAAAGGTCTGACTCACCATTGATGAACGCTTTCTTGTTTCGCTCCTTCTGGGTTTGACTCTCAGAGCCGGTATAAAACAGAGGATTAAGGTCTGCGAGGTCCTTAGCCCATATGTCATAAACGCCCCTATGCCAGCCAAATAGAACGACAGGGGTTCCAGACTCTATAAACATTCGTACATAGGCAGCGACACTGTGAGCCTTTGCTATGCCCGTCATTTCGCGCATCTTGAGGTCAAAGTCTCGTGCTGCTTGTCCTCGTTCAACATAAGAGCCGGATAAGGTTTTCACCGCTAATTGTTCGGCTAACACTTCCATATCAGCAACTTTCTTCATGTTTGGAGCCACCCACTCAATATGCGGCTCTAACTGCTTAGCAACCTGACCAACATCTGCCTTCGTGCGACGAATAAGCACTCTTGACTCTCTCAAGTACGAACCAAGCGCATCAGGGTCCGCCACAATCCCCTTATCGTTGGCGACTCCATAATCACGAGTACACCATTCACGCAAGAACTCATCACGGCTACCTAGCACTTCTGGCTTAATCATGTTGCTAATATTGAAAGCTTCAATGCCGTAGTTGTAGATAAGCGTTGCTGTTAAACCGACAACCATTGATACGTTCTGGTTGATAACAAACGCCGCCATACCTCGCTGGCTTTCCTCTCCACGTCTTAGCTGTTGAACTTCGTCATATACGATGGCTTTTACCCATCCTGCGGACAATACATCTACCCATGACGACAGCTGACTGTACTTAAAAACATAGATATCAGCTTGCGGCAGCTTGTATGGCTTATTACCTTTCGCTTTATGGACCGCTAGGTTGATAAACTCAGCTGCTTTTTCACACCACTGATCTTGTAAGTGCGGCTCCACCACAATTACCAGTGGCAAAGCATCAGGAAGTAGACCTACCCCTAAACCAAGGTATGTCTTACCTAGACCAACATCATCAATAACCAAAAGACGCTTAACCGATTCGAGCAGATCAAGCCCAACCAATTGATAATCACGAAGCGACTGATTAGGCATTAATCCTGCGCGTACTGCAGGCGTGTAATCAGGAAGCAAAATAGAGTGCGCCTCTTCCTGCTTCTTATGGTATTCACGACTGCGTTTTTTTAAGTACCTTATATCTTTATCAGACGCTTTTAGTGCATACCTCTGAGTAAACCAAAGAAGATCTGCCGCCACTTCTTGAGAGTCCTGAAGCGAAAACAACTTCGCTTGATGCTTTGGGATCTTAGGGAAAAGCTGTTTAAGGCGTATTGCCACATGAGGCTCGATATCCACAAGCTCCCAACGAGTATCAGAACGGCGCAACGCTCCAAAGGTTCGATTAATAACGAGTTTGCTCATAGCCCGTTCTCCCCTAAGTGATAAAAGCGCGTTGGCTTACCCTCAATTTGTTCTGGCAAACCTTGCGGTCTCGCTGTAGCCAATATCAATCCAGAAATTTCAGGATTCAGACAGTAGCGCTCACACTGACGATAAACGCCCATCTTGTTCCAAGCCTTAGATGCTTTGACTTCCAAACCGATCCCAGAATTGGGAAAGAAGAAGTCGATGATGCTACGACCATCAGATAAACGATATTCACGCTCAAATCGAAGCCCTAGATTAGAGAAGTGCTCCTCTAAGTACTCTTGGCATACTTTCTCATCCGCAAACTCATATTTGCCTTTGCGAAGTATGACGATCAAGGCTTCAAGCTTATCGTTGAGGCAGATTGACTCTGCCCCGACTTTGTTTTGCATAGTCCCAGCTCCTTAGCTATTGCCCAAGCCGGACAAGAAGCTATAAAGCTCTTCCCAGTTTTCGTTGTCATAATGAGCCACCAGCTCGTCCCAATGAGAAGCTATATCTCTCCACTCATGACCGGTGGTTAGCATCAGGAACACTTTCTTCTCAAATCCAAGCGCTCGGACCATGCGAAGGCAGCGACCGAAATCATCCGCGTCATGAGGGTATGAATAACTTTGCACCGGCAATCGTGTAGCGCCCCCGTCAATGGCATAAGCCATGTACTTCGAGCTAGTTCCAGTATCGTCACATTCAAACCATTCAGAGATAGACATACCATCCCTTACTTTTACAGGCTCCCTGCCGCACTCATCCACGACTAAATTTGCCGCCTTGATAACCGTATTAAAGATGCTTGGGCAGAAAGGCATGTTAGGACATTGGCGCGATAACTCTGCATTGATGGCATTAACTAAGCCCATTTGGTCGATAGAAATAGGATCGTGCATGGTTATGACCTCTTACCCTGATTTTGTTTTACAACGTTTATCAATTCCAAAGGTGACTTAAAATCACCGGATGTCGACTCTGCTATACCTGCATGTTTAAGAAATCCACATTCTTCCCAACCGTAGAGGTGATGTGGACACTCTTCCTTGTCGAGAGGCTTATAGCCTTTATGCCACGCCCACACTTCTGCACCAGCAATCATGTAAGCCGCTAAAGTCATTCCGTATTCAATAGGGGTTTTAACTTCCACTGAAGTATTAATAAGAACGTTGCGAAGCAATGAATCATCGCTACTCGTCTGCATAGACAAATCATTGCGAACTATGCGCGTTTCATCTAGCGAATCAAAACAATCGTCTGTCCACTCATCAGAACCAACAACAAAACGAGTACCATTCCAAAATGAGACTAACCATTCATTAGTTAGTCCCTTATCTCTCAGGTGACGACCAAAATGAACCCAGTAATAACCAATTTCTCTTGTTATTTGCGCCTCCATCATTTCGAACCCTCTTTCTCTTCAAAGGTAACAACTTGAGGTCGAATGATTTCAGAGACATTTTCACAGCGAACCCATTCAATCTCCCATGGGTCAAACTCTTCATCATCAGCCGGCTTTTCTGGAAGCAAGCCAAACAAACGCTCAGGGAAACTGCATGAAACGATAAACTTCCGCTCTCCATCATGCATGGCATACATGTTTCCAGTGAATCCAGTATTATCAAACTGTTCAGGCGTCATTTTGCACCCCCTTGACGAGACAACTGATCACGAAGGTTAGGCGGGGTTCCCTTGATGGTAAGAGTGTCGGTTTCCGCATCATAGAAAACACGCTCGCCTAGCAACAGCGCGTCAAAGGTAAGATTGATGCCGCCACCAGCACCAACAAACTTTGTAAGCTTACGAACACAGGCAGAATCTACAGGAAAGCTTTCTTCTAGTTCATAACCCTGATCTTGGGTGTAATTAACGAACGAACCTACGTCACCGAAGTCTGGCAGCTCACCTGACAGCTCTTTAACGCAAACTTCTTCACCAAGTTTCTTTTGTCCATTGCAGTAGTCATGAACTTGCTTCTTAACGGACATCTTTTCTTCGCGGTCTAACTTCGCATCCGCACAGAAATCTTCAACCGCCTGCATGAGAACTTGGTTTTGTTGCTTTGCATCGAAGCCAACTTCTGCCTGCAGAAAATCAAGGAAGAAGTCTGACACCTTACGACCTACACGCCCTTTGATGAATGATAGGTAGCGATTTGATTCTGTATCCGTTTCAAATGTCGACAGGTCCACTACAGCGGCAAGATCCATCTTGGCAATATCCAGATAAGCCGTAGCACTTAGGCTTAGGTTGTCCATTACGGTCATACCAGAGTTAGATGAAACTAAGCCCACCAGTAAGTAATCAGTTGCCAATGATTGATACTGAGCAAAAACAAGTGTGCCCTCATCAGCAAATGGGTATTTGCTTAGTTCATTTTTAAGTCGGATTGCGCCTGTCTTAGAGAACTCATAGAAAGGAGCATTACCTTTACGGCAATCAATTAACCACTGCTTGAACTCACTATCCGACTGAAATTGTCCGTAGCCCTTGGTTTTACCCGAATAAGCGCGATGAAGCTCTTCTACTAGCGCTTCATACGCAGGCTGGATTGGATGATGGTGATTACCGTAGTTAACCGTCAATTCGTCTTGTTCGTTTTTAACCAACTGGTGTAGAGCAACTGCATTCAGTGAAATACTCATTGGGTTTCCTTCTTTGTGTGATTTAAAGGGTTTTGGTCAGGGTCTGTAATTAAGCAGCCATACGCTTAGAGTCTTGCAGGTACTCCAAGACTTCTACGCAATAGCTTTCTTCAGCGCGATTGATATAGATCTCACGCTGCATTGAGATTCGTTCTGACGGGAGTTCAGTTTCTTCTAAGAGCTGCTCGGTCTTTTGGATCTCAGTTCTTAACTGCTCCAATAGCTCTTCAAAATACTTTTGATTACCCACGTTCAACATGACAGTACGAATGCTGTGCAGGGACTTAATTGAAGGGATGGCGCTTTCTACCGCCTCATTGAGCTTGGCAATTCCATCATTGGTCAGCGAATAAACCTTACGATCGGGCTTACCTTTCTGCGGCTCATCTTTGCAAGCCAGAAAACCATCATCTGCGAGCTTATTCAGGGAGCGATAGATTTGTTGGTGGGACGCACGCCATACATGGCTAGTGCTCATCATTTTTGTCAGGTCATAGCCTGTCGCCGTTTTATGCTCAGATAGCAAAGAAAGCAGATGGATATTCAATTCGTTTAACAGCATTTCGACACTCCTTTTTTAGAAAGTGGAAACACCATATAATAAAAACCTGTACATTGTACAGGATTATTTATTTTTAAGTGGAATTTTTGAGAAGATTAGAACGGGAATCCCTGTTTCTTTAGCCAGTCGTGGTACTCGCTAAGGGCTTCTTTCATCTTGTGTTCGACGTGAGTATGGATATAAGTCTTATCCAGCTTGCTAAGAGCATGGTTCAACAACATTTCGCCCACCATGTAATCCACACCAAGATCAGCCCAGACCGTACGCGCTACTTTTCGTAAGTCGTGCGCTGTCCAATTACTGGCTGAAATGCGCTTAATTTGAGTGCTCGCGGTACTAGCAGGAACACATTGACCACTACGATCATCGTTAGGGAATAGAAATTGCCCTGTGTAACCCTTGGATTTTTGAGCATTCCGGTAAGCATCAAGCAAAGCTTTAACTGGCTCAGTCAAAGGTAAGCGGTGCGACTGCTTCGTTTTGGTGTGCTCTGCAGGTAGGTACCAATAATCACCGTCTATATGGGACCACTTAGCCTGACGTGTTTCGCCTATACGGGTACCAAATAGCAACATCATGAAAATCAGCATTCTGGTGCTGTAGTGACAATCCACCAGCGAAGAAAGTACCGCTGGAATATCCGACGCTCTGATTTGCGCATCCTTGGGATTGATGCGTTTTTGAATGAAATCAGTGAACTGAAGACCAGCCAAAGGATTGGTACTAATACGGTTTTGCTTGGAGGCAAGCTTAAATGCCGCTTTCAGTGCGGAAAATATCAATCTGACGTTAGATAAGGAGTATTTACTTTGAAGGCGCCAGATAAGCGCATCGTCTATGCAAGCATGGTTCAACTCATCAATCAGCTTATCACCCAGCATAGGGATCAGGTGCTTATTGATAACGGACTTCACCGTGGCTTTACGCTTTTTAGATAACTCACGATCTGATTGCGCTCTATCGCAGTACCA
The DNA here is from genome assembly GCF_984391705.1 of Vibrio sp. Classification (NCBI taxonomy): domain Bacteria; kingdom Pseudomonadati; phylum Pseudomonadota; class Gammaproteobacteria; order Vibrionales; family Vibrionaceae; genus Vibrio; species Vibrio sp. Next base: position 16,936 of record NZ_CFHWOM010000011.1, read on the forward strand.
CTCAAGCAGATCAGAAACTTTCTGGAAGCCGCTGATCTCGATATTCGCTTCAGGGTTCAGCGTTAACTCCATCACTATGCTAGGCAAACGCTCTTTTACCAGTGATACAGGAACCGCCGGATAACCACCTAGTGGGTGATATTTCTTACCTTTTCTCAGATACCAAGTGCCAGTTTCTAACCCTTTATGCGGACGCAACAATACCGTGGGCTTGGACGAAACTTTGATTTCGTAACCCTCGGCGGTTTTTAGCGCTCGCTTAACGGATGATTCGGAAAAACTGACTGTAAGTGTCTGCATTAAGAGTCCCAACGGCTGAGTGACTTTTTACCTCTGGCTCAACCTTTTTAAAAAAATCCTGTACATTGTACAGGATTTAGATATATATTGGCGTCGTTAGCACGAAGAGAGCTAACTGTCTCGGTGACGTTAACACCAGATTTTCTAACTATCGACAACAGGAAAATGTTGATGACAACACTACAAAGACATGCAAACGGAGATGGGAAGCACAAGGTAATAGTGCTTTCAGCGCACTTTCAGGGAAATACAGCAAACAACCTGACGCGACACCAGTTCGCAGATTTCCACGCTGATGCCCAAAGGTTGGCTGATGAAATTGATGGTGAATTTAATCTGACCGGCAAAAAAGCCGATGGAAAGAGATTCAAGCTAAGAATTAAGCCGAAATTTTGAAAGGTTGGCGTATCGCCCCGACCAAAGATTGATACGCCATAGTCTACACACCACACAGGAAGAAGGATCCCAAACAATGGACAATCAACAGTTATCCAGAATGGAACGCTCAGAGCGCCTGTTAGCTGCTCACTGTTTTCTTATGCGTAAACCAGTTCCCTATTCTATGCGCCTCAAGAAGTCGCTGCAAGCAAAGCTCACGCGCATTGATCAGAAGCTCGAAGTTTATATCGACAAAATCTGGAGCTTCCTAAATAGCTCTATGCAGCCATAAGCCATCACCCCGTTTATTACTACCGAGTTTAAAAATTGAAGGAGAAGTAGAATGACAACCGAGAAAAGCACCGTAGCGATTGCCCTACAGTCCGCTCTTAACCCTGCTCGTTACCAGCTAGGCATTGCTGCAGACAAAACGGAAGGTCTTGCTCACACATCTGTAAACGCTGCAATCACCATGATTGATCAAATTGAGCAAATCGTTATTGAGCAATACAACATTGAAGTTGATGACTTTAATTCGCTTTGTGATGAGCTTGAACAAACGCAAGAGAGCTTATCCAAAACAGAAAAAGCACTAGCGGATCTTCGCTCTAACCTTGACGAGCTTGAACTTGAAGCCAAAAAAGCCACTGCAGAAGCGGAACGAGAAAAAGCTCAAGCTAAACTCACTCAAGCCAATGTAAAAGATAAACTGGCAGAGCTTAAACGCCTGCAAGATATGCAGCCTGAGCAAATGAAAGCCCGTATAGCTGCCCAGCGTAAAAAGAACGACGAAAAACAAAAGCTACTGGAAGAGCAGCGCATCAAGATCCGTGATCTTAAAAATCAGCTGGTGGACACAGAGACGAAGAAGAACGTCATGGTCCAAGCCAACACGCAACTTACTGAAGAGCTAAACGAAGCTCGCTCTCGATTAATGCACAAAGACGGTGACGTCATCAATAAGGTATTTGTTGGTAGTGATGGCATATTGAAGTGCTACATCCATGTGTTTGAGTATGGTTTATCATTCCGACCAGAAGCAAAAACCATCAAAATCATTAACGACCTTGACTGGTATTACGAGGTTAAAACCAACCACGGGCTAAATATCACTGTTTCCGTGACAGACTGGCTACAACCTTTCTACCCTCCATGCGATTACTTAGCTGACCGTTGGCCAACTGACATTCATGACGCTTTGCATGAACTCATTATCAACCGCATCGAGATCACCCACCCTCACCTCATTGAACGTATGGAGTGGGCTAAAGAAACGTACCTAGAAGATGCTGAGTTGGATCCTAAGCATCTTGAAGTACTAAACAACGCTGGATTCCAGAGCCTATACAGCGTTCTGCACATTCCACCTCATCGCCTACTTGCCATCGTTAAAGACAAAGCCGGTGACGCATCGAAAGGATTCGGAGAAGCAGCTGTGAAGCAAATCTACTCCAAGCTGGACAAGTTAGTAGACCAATGGCAACGACAGCATGATTGCTGGTCAGACCTAAATCGACAACCTAAAGCCGCTTAACGAACAACAGGCTGCGGCAAAGGTCGCAGCCACCAGCAGGAAATTACCATGGATAAAAATATCAAAATACTCATTCCTGAAGCACTACCTGAATGGACCGATCGAGTTCATAACGGACCAATGAAAGCAGTTTGGAACCGCGACAACGATAACTTGCCAACGTTGGAGCTAACCCCTCCACAAAAAGGTCTCAAATCTGAATTTATTGATGGTGCTTGGTATTGGGTTGTTGGCTGTGAGAAGTGTTTAGGCTCATCAAAGGGCTGGGATTACTTTGTCTGTGATGAGCACAACATTTGTATTGACTGCAAAACTAATCGTTCTGAAGTCATAGGGACTGTCTGGGGAACAAAAAATGGCTTTAGATGCGATCCATGCCAAACCGCCCTTTCCCTCAAACTAAAACGAGAAGCACTGGAAAAGGTTGCAAGTGACGATTATGACGAATGGGACTACAAGAACAATGATGAGATTGTCTGCCCTCATTGTGCCAGCAGCTACGAACCAGACGAACCATCGGACGGAAAAGAAACGTGTGATATCTGTGGCGGCGAATATGAGTTAGAAATTGAATACTCAGTCACTTACTCAACCACTGTTGTGGGCGAGAGAATTACCTTAGATTCATTAGACATTGAAAAATAGAGATAAAGCCATGATCTTACCAACACTTGAATACCTAAAAAGCATCAAATCAAGCCCAGTAATCCATGTAGCCGACATCGAAACAGGCTCTACAGGTCCGAATACGCACATCTTCTCAGCTGCCGTTGTAACTGTTGATTTATATCAGCGCCGAATCATCAACCAAACCTACATGTTGATCAGCGATGAGGGGCAAGAAAACCGCATCAAAGACGACATCAACCAACCAAACAGCACAATGGCTTTCTGGGAAAAACAAAAAACTGAATCACCAGAAGCGTATGCGGAACTATTTTCAGCAGAGAAGCAAGAAGAACGCTTATCTCTTCCTGAAGCTCTCCATCAAATTGCTTACTACATTAAGGAAAACACACCAGAGGGCACTAAAGCTCAGGTTATGGGGAACGGTCCAGAATTTGACAACGTTATCCTATCACACGCTTATGAAGAAGCAGGCATTGAGCAACCTTGGTATTTCCGAGGCAATCAATCACTACGCACCGCCTGTTTGCTAGGTCGACTGTTACTTGGCATTGACCCTAAATACACACTAGAACGCAAAGGTCCTCTTCATCATGCGCTATATGATGCTTTGCACGAAGCTGAATACCTTATCGAAATCACATCATCACTGATCACTGAAATCACAAAAGGGCATAACGTTGTCGCTATGGAGACTGAACAGCAAGAAATGTTCAAAAGCTCCCTGCTCAAAGCCCTTGGCTATCAACAGAACTCAGATAAAGAGTTAGTGGACCTGTTAGCAGAAGTTGAATTTAACAGAAAAGCGCTTCACAACGGCGAAGCTGAAGCCTGCGCCTGCCGATAACCCTACCATTGATTGACTGGTGCCCTCACAGATGAGGGTACCAAACAACGGAACTCAAAATGGAAGATAACGACAACATTGTTAAGTTTAAGAAAATAAAACAGCCTCCTTCTGATAAGCCCATCTTTAAAGAGACTCAGACGTATCGAAGACGATTGAAGTGTCCACACGGTGATTTTACGATTGATGAGTCTAATGAAACGATAGAGTGTGGCTTATGTGGTGAGCTATTAAGCCCTATGTGGGTTTTAAAACTTTTAGCTAATGAAAACTCTAACCTGTACTGGCAATGGCTAAAAATGCAAGAGAACGTAGAAAAGACACGCAACAAAATGCGTTGTAAGTGCCAGCATTGTGGAAAAATGACCGCCATTCAGCGTTAACCTGTACTTTGTACCGCCTGAGTGTTATTTTCTACGAAACACTGACGGAACGACTTAATGACCAATAACGAAAAACTCAAGATCATTCAGAAACACTTCAAGCTTAAAGCGCAAGACGTGGCTGACATTTGTTACAAGACAAGTGTTAACACTATTTGGGCATGGCGAACAACCCCAGACAGCGTTCGCTTCAGAACAATGAACGATGGTGAATATGCGCTATTGGTTAATTGGCTGGTAAAAAACGAACGCATTGTCGATGAATCTGAACTTGACGAACTCTTTCAAGAAGACACCAATTAAGTATCTAACGGGTATTAATAGTATACCCGTTAGATATTCATTCGACATCAACCAGATACTCTATCCTTAATCGCCCTCTCAAGCATTGCCAAGGCTGAACCGTCCTTAATCATTTTGGCATCCACTCGAAGAACGCACCAACCAAGAATTGCCGCCTCTCCATACTTAATGCAATCCTCATGAAAACCTGTAGGCGTTAAGTGCCTCGATTTTTGAGTAACCGCCTTACCTGTCCCTGAATCCATTCGCTTCTTTCCATGGCTATAAGTGCCACCTTCGATCTCTACGGCAACCTTGTGGTCTTTCCATGCAAAATCAAACCTCCAGCGTCGCTTAGGATGAAACATCAATTCATCCTTACCCCAGAGTGGCATAGGAAGCCCCGCAGCTTTAACCTGCATAGCAAAAGACAATTCCAACCCACTAGGACCTTTGTCCCCTTTCCGCTTCACAGGGACGGTTTTAAGCGGCTTCCCGTTGGTTCTTTTGGGTGCTTTAGCTTGTTTATATTTCCTCAATGCTTGACCAGCAAGGATATTGCCGGCTTTTGCCATATTTTCCAGTTGTGTTTCAGTCATAAGATCCAAATTCTACAGATAGGTTTCTATCGGTTTATTCTTGAATCCAGCCATTTCCAATAAACACCGCCAGTTAGCATAATCAATACTTCGACTCTCGCCGTCTTCAGCAATCCAATACCTAACCCCTCGGGAACTTCGACCTAACACTCGACCAATCATCTCACCGGAGATCTCACAGCCTATTTTCTCCCCAGAACGGAGTAAGATTGCAGCTTTCAACCCCTTAACCATGTATGTTGTCGGAGCTTTCCAGCGCTTATAGGGTATTTCTTGCGGCATAGCCCACGCTACCCAACGACGGATCTCTTGCTCTTCTCGATCGACATTCCAACTAATACCAACACTTGTGTTAAATCGCCCATACGGCACCACATCAGGATCACTTGACTGCAGGAACACATAACCTTGCTTACCAAGCATCTTCTTGCACAGCTTGAAGTACATTTGCTCAGCTCTAACAGGATCATCCGTTTCCACGCAGTGCAACCAATTGGCTTTGTTTGTTATATGGCTGTCTTCACTCCAATAAACTTGAAATGGTTTACTCATGGCATAGCCCTCCCTTAACAATCACATTATAGGCACAGAGTTCCTACAAAGTCAGCTGACGTTCTAATCCCTCCCCTATAGCCTTGCAGGACCTTTGCAATAGATAGTGATGCAATGGCATTCATGAGCATAGAAACGTTGAATAGCGAGGCACTGACACAGCCTAACAAGACGAAATCACAAAAGATCCTATTAGATCTCTATCTGTATTTGGATGAGCTGTTTCTTTCCATCAATTTAAAAATAAAAAAATCTCTCTTTATTATTTCTTTATTTAATAGGTTATAAGATGGCTTATTAAATGGTTATATATGGTTATAAGATGGTTGTTGGGCTTTAAAGTTGGACCAAACAAGAAACGTAAGTTCATGTTTTAACAATGAAATAAAATCAATCTGGTATCTCGACTTATGCTTTGCTAGTATCTCGATTTATGCAAAACGGCATCTCAACTTATGCGTTTGGGTATCTCGATTTATGCAAAGTGGTATCTCAACTTATGCGTTTGGGTATCTCGATTTATGCATTTTTTCACTTCAATTCCACTGTATATACAGCACTTATCCCACTGTATATGAACAGCTTTTCCACAAATAAAAGCACCACTAAACACCTACCATTTAGGCATAAAAAAACGGCACTCTCTTTCAAGAATGCCGTTTACGGTCGGTTAATTAAATCAGTAAGAATCTCTGACGATGTGGTTTCTCATTCCGTGGTACATAGCGGTGCTTAGCACTACCATGCACAGCACTAATACCGCCCCCCATACCACCAGCGACCAAAGAGTGATAAACGAAACGATGAATACTGTCGCAGGCTTTTTAAGTTGGCGTCGGTGATAGCGTCGTGTTAACTGATCAGCCTTTTGAAATTTGAGGTACATCTTGGGGACGGTGAACAGCACAAGAGCTGCACGTATGGCTATGAGCGTGATAGCAAAAGTAACCAGTTCAGGCTCGCCGGCTGAAAATCCAAACCAGCCTAGCAGCAAAGGAATGAGGTTAAAAACAATGAATATCCAATTCACAATAAGACCTTATCAATAAAAACGCCCCTGAAATACGGGGCGTTGTATCCGAACAGTATGAGCGTTACTTACGCAGAATCCGATCTGACTCTTTATCTATGTAGGCATCAACAATACCAGCTGCTTTGAGCAATTTAAGTGCTGTCTTCAACTTTTGACGAAACGTTTTCAAATCGCTCGCCTTAGAACCACAGCTATGCATCACTTTTTCTACTGACACAGCGTACTTGTTGTTCGCTTTATGGCTGGCAAAATAAAACTGCAACCATTTTGCTATGTTGTTGTTCTTTAGTACCTGACGACGTTTTAGATCGATTCTAGCAAAACCAGAAGAAGTGAAAAATTTCACCAACTCTACGGGTAAACGATAATGCCAAAAGCGTGCCATTGCACCATTTACGTCTTTATATTCGAACGAGTCTACCAAATTAAAGTTAAATCGGTGTTGAATTAGATCGCCTTCTTCTCTTCGAGTGATAAGACCTTCAATATTTGACTGACTTAATCGACGCATACATTGCAGTAGTCTTTCATAGTAAAAAGGCGTTCTAGCCCAGCCTAAAGACTTCATTAACTCAGCTCGTTTGAATTTCAACTTACCTGATAGGTCTGCATTGCGTGCATAGTGAAGAAGTTCCAGATACACATCTAGATCATCTTGCCTTAGCTCTGGTCCTACGAACTGCAGCTCCATCGGCGTATGACTACCATCAAGCAATCCCAGTAAAATTGGCTTTGTGTAGTATCGACGCTCTTGTGAAGTGCCAACGGTAAATAGCGCATATCGCGCTAATTCATTAGGTAGGCAGCGAACGGCTTTCGCCCATGGTTTTTCAATTAGCTTTACTGACATGTCGCTACCCCACCCAAAGCATCAAACAACTGAGGCAGGAAGGCATCAAACTCACCAGCAAACAGAACCATATCAGCATCAAATCGCTGAGCGACATCTTCTCTCGCAATATCGTCATTTTGGTCGGTCAGTTCGTCAGAAAACTTTAATCGCTTTAAGCTGCCATCATCCGACAAGATGAAGTCAACACGATCTTGCCAGTTGACTGCCAGCTTCGTTACTACTTTGTCAGCTTCAATGTGTGACTGAATTTCTTCAGAAGTCAGCTCTTGTTGTTTACAACGGATTTGACCGCCATCTTCTAATACTGATTTTAGCTCTGCTTCCTCAAGCAATGAAAAACCGCTAGGAACTTCACCAGTCTTTAACCAATCAGTCAGAGTCACCTCAATCGCAGACGCAAACGTAACAGGAACCACCGGCAAAGAGCCGATTGTTTTTCTTAGCAGGGCTAAAACGTCTTCCGCTTTCTTAAAGCTGCTGGCATCAACAAAAAGCAATTCTTTTTTAGGGCAAATCCAAACATAAGTGGTATTGGTTCGTTTAAATGCTCGTGGTAGCAAATCAATGACGACATCATCCTTAATGTTGTCTTTCTCTTTTTTCTTGAGAGGTCGACCTTCCGCAGCTTCAAGAGCATCTATGCGCTCATTTACTTCCTCTTTGATGACCGATGCTGGCAACATTTTCTCTTGAAGACGAGCAGCAAGCAAAATCCAATCAGCACCGACATGCAATAGCTGATTGCTATGTTTACCCATTACTGGCGCCCACCCAAACTTCCGTTTGTCTTGCTCACCGCATGGAACGAACGCAAATTCAGACAGTTGCTCACTTAGTTGGTCGGGAGTGAGTTGAACTGTCCGAGAAAAGCGATAAGCCATGATATTTTTAGGCTTCATACTCTGGGATCCTTCTTTCTTCTGGTATTACTTTTTTTGAGTTGCAGCTGCAAGCTCTGCTTCCAACTGGCTTAGAATGGTGCGTTCTGAGCGCAGCGTTATTTGAGCACTGGTTAGGCGCTCACTTTGCTGTTCGATTTCGCGGCGAAGTTGTTCAGGATCACGAGGCGCAGTTTGGGAAATAAACTGATGCTTGTTTTCTCGAAGCTGTTCAAGGAATGGGCTATGACAGTCTTTATTGGCAGCATCAATATTAATCGACTCATAAGCTTGAGGATTAACACGACGGCAATACTTGTGAAGGATTTCGCGGCAAGCGGCATACTTCATACCGTTTACTGCCGCGACATCTGCGGTTTTAGCGCCCTTTAGAATGGCGCACGCAATTTGTTCTTCTTTTCTGAGTGAGATTTCACGCTCTTGATTTGTCTCGGTCTTGTCCATTTCGATTTCAGCCTTCCAACGTCACCGCTAAGCCGTGGTACCGCGCTCTACTTCAAAAGCGCTTTTGGTTGCCACAACAAACTTTTATCTTTTTGTTGTGCACTGTTTACCGTTTTTAGCGATGGCGAGAAACAACAAAAAAATGTTGTTTAATCTTTTCTCGACTGGATCAAAACTTCGCAGATCAATCAGGTTTCAAACTCGATATCTCCAGACTCAACACCTTTAAGCACTTGCTTACCTTTTTCGGTGAGAGTGATCAAAGTTGGAGTACGGCGCATGGCTGGTATCTGCTTTCTTTCAACAGCGACCAAGCCTTGCTCTTTTAGCGACTCAAGTATCTGGTTTTTCTCTGCGGCTTTGATACCAGCATTGACATTAAGGCGTCGAGTGAGGTCGGTCATGGCAATGGTGTTCTTTTTCTCTTTCTTGAGAATAACAAGAACACGTACCTCAGCGTTTTTTAGCATGTTGATATCCATCAAATTTGTTATCTAGTTGACGATTATCGCCATGCTACATGAAGGATGCACACTTACCAATCACCAACTTACTCTTCACCGTTAGTTAGAACGCATTAAATTACGTCAATAATTACGTTTTTAATTACGCTATTGATTAACATACATCAAAGTGTTAATTTCTGTCCACCACTTTGTTTTAAAGGGAAATTGGATGTCACCGGAAATGGCTCACGTTACGTGTCGTGCTGAATTGACTTTAGAAAGTTTGAAGCAATTAAGAAAAGATGCAGGAAAGCTCACAATTTATATCAGCGGACCAATGACAGGGCACCGCCATTTCAATCATCCAGAATTCTTCCGTATCGAAGAAATGACACAGGATGCCGGACACATCCCACTGAACCCAGCAAGAAACCCCAAAGGGTTAACTTACGACCAGTACATGAAGCTGAGCTTCTCAGATCTTTTTGTCTCGAATGCTGTTGTTCGCCTTAAAGGTTGGATGGAGTCAAAAGGCGCACTGGCGGAAGTGTTTGCTGCTCATTCCCTTGGATTAATGCTCATTGATGAAGAGTAAACGTTCTTTAGTCGATGCAGCCATAGAGCTTGCAAACAACCAAGTAGAGCACACCCCAGAAGTGTGCTCTCACTGCAGCGGGAAAGGTGAAACCAAAGGGTTATTCTCTGCTAAATGGGAATGCCTTCATTGTGATGGGCTTGGTTATACCGGCGATCCAGTAGCAATAGCTAAATGGTTTAAAAGTGCGCTAATTCAACGAACCGAAAAGATACAACAGCTTGGTTCACACTGCGGCAGATTGAACGATGAAAATGATGTGCTCAAAGTTATCTATCCCGATTGGGAGCAAAAACTAAAAGAGCACTATGAACAAGAAACCCACGATAAGTGCAGATCACGGTTTGACTGACTGTGAATGGAGGCGGAATGTCAAACCACCAGCAACGATATACACGATGGCAGCGTATTAAAACACTAGGCTTCCATGATTTGCTAATTCGCTTTTCCTCTCCATACAAACTCCATTTCTTGGCTGGATTGCACGCCATATCTATCAACCATGGTGCCAACATCACTAAGGAAGTGACCTCCCTTAAAAGCGCATTCTCTGATTTAGATACGGAAAAGGCAGCAACCGCCATCATATTTCACCCGCAATTTGGGAAAACCAGCAACAAAAAGGGATAGCATGAAACCACTAATCAAATGGGCAGGCGGCAAAACGTGGCTTGCCAAACGTGCAGAGCGCATTGTTAATGACATTGCACCAGAACGAGTCGTAGAGCCTTTCGCCGGCTCTGCAGCATTTTCTTTGTTTTATGAATTTAACAACGTCACCCTCAATGATGCTAACCCCGCCCTTATCAATTTGTATAAGCAACTCTCCAACGGGTATGAAATAGATCCAAACGATTTCTTGCTAGAAGAGGAGTTCTTCTATTCTGCCAGAGAGGAACTGAATAACTCTTTACTGTCTGGTCAGGAACTAGGCGAAAGGGAAGCTGCCCTTTTTTGGTATCTATGCAAACACTCTTTCAATGGGCTTGTTCGCCAAAGCAAACGAGAAGGCAAATTTAACATGCCGTTTGGTGACTATAAGGGCATCGCCACTCCACCGGACACAAAAGAGTTTATGCGAGTCGCTAAAAACTGGACCTTTAGTTGCGGTTGCTTCTCAGCGGTAGATATATCCGATGCTCAGATGGTCCTAATGGATCCTCCTTATGAGAAAACATTTAACGGCTACACCAAAGATAAAAATGAAAACTTACAAGATCGCATTGTTAGTATGCTTAGTGGCTACGATGGAGCTGTAATCGCCACTAACACGCTTTTGCCTGAACTTACCCATATCTACCGAGAGGAGGGCTTTACCGTCTATAAAACGCCTGTGAGGCGCTCTATCAGCTGTAAAGGGAGCGGGAGAGGTAAAACATTTGAAATGATCGCACTTAGAGGGTTTTCTAAGAAGCAATTTAGGCGCTATATGGATGGGTTACAACCTTATTACCCTAAACCAGTGAACGTTTGAGGATAAACGTGAGGATTTGAGGTGAATCGTGAAGTGATGACTCCGTAGAACACCCCATCAATACCACTCCAATACTAATTAAAGCCTTGAATAATATGGCTTTTGTAAAAACTCAAAAGCTCATTGTTATCATTAGTTACCCCATAAACCGTGAAAGACAGAAGGCATCTTTCACGGTTATACTTCAAATTATCACGCTTTTTCTTCAATCTCTTGAGCAGCTTCTTCAGATTCTCTCAGTTTTGAAAAGAACCCACTGCCAAAATCGTGCCCTTCAGTACCAATCCTCACCAAATGTTCTTTTAGATTATTAATTTCCTCAATGGACGGAATGCATCGCTTATCAACAACGTCGGCAAATGTCTTTAATGCATCCTCGTAGGTCAGATTTTTCTCAACCTTAACGCCGACTTCTTTTTCCGGCAATTGCCACTGAAAAAGAAACTTAATCCCGACTACTTTTCTACCTTCTTTGATGTAAGAGAATCCGTAGTTCCCAGTTTTGTCATCGATCAGAAATCTAATATGGGACTCTTTCTCATCAATTTCTTGAATCGCTGGTTTAATGATCCGCTTGATAAAGTTAGCGTTTACAGCATAAGTCTTTTTCAATAGCGTCCCTTGCCTATCTAACAGACCAAAGAAACCATGGAGGTCTTCAATCGTTTGTGGGTGCAGCTCAGTGTTAGGGGATTTGAACCGGCAAAGCATGGTATACAATCTTTTGCCATGCTCCGTTTTTATTTGTCGGAATGATTTATGTGGAATTTGAGCGTGACCTTGGGATATCCCTAAATACTCTGTGATCAGCTCATCATTAGGTTTGATGGTTAGCGTGCCATGTTTGTACTTAACTCGCTTAAACAAAGGGATAAAGTCGAAAGAATCACCTTCCTGTATCACACCTATTTTCTTACCTGCCAATCGTTCTGACGGCTTATAGAGGATGTTATAAAGGTCTTCCTTTTCCACGCAAAACCAGTCGCAAAGCACTTTGCTTTTAAACTCATAGCTAGGTGATATCGGTGTTTTCCCTGCCATAAAGTCTTCCCACTGGTCTTTATGCAACCGTGACAGTAATAGAGCAAAAATATCGTGCTCCACTGGTGATAACGACAGTCGGGAAAAGACAAGCGCATGAGATTTTTTGAAAAAGTCGCTATGGATATCGGCAGACACTGCACTTGTGATTGTTCGTTCTTTTGGCAACTTTTGCTCAGGGGCGTCATTGTCATTCATAACTATTACCTTTTACTCCGGTGCTTCTTGCTAACTATGACTCTTTGCTGCTAAGGGGCTTTTAATTATTACCCTTTACTCCGGAAATGCCGGAGTAAGAAGTCATTTATTGTGATTTATTGCCTTTAATACCGGAGTAAGAAGTAATAGTAAAGGTTTTATAGAGAGTTTTGAGCGCCAAAGCGGAGTAAAAGGTAATAGTTATAGAAAAAATCAACGAATCAAGGACATAAATAGCCATTTATCAACAAACTTACACCTCAAGCCGGAGTAAAAGGTAATAGTTACCGGAGTAAAACGATCTATCTAGCGGAGTAAAAGGTAATAGTTACCGGAGTAAAGTGATCTAGTTACCGGAGTAGAACGATCTAGTTACCGGAGTAAAAGGTAATAGTTTGTTCTGTAAGTCATTGAGCCTAAAGGTTTTTTAGCGCCCTATATATCTTTATAGATCTTTATAGATCTTCATAAATAAAATATAACTATTATAGAAGTGTGGATTTGTGGATAACTAATTTAGTCACCTCCTTAGCCTAACATGTCAAACGCTCCTAACTAGATGGCAACTTCCAAGTGATAACAAATAAGTATCTACCTGATACCTGTTAAGTGCTTTTATGGTGTTTTATGGGTATCAATTGAGTTTTTGTGTGTTATGATAAGCACACACAAATGAAGGAGATGCTCATGATTATCTTGGTTTTTGGGCAAAGAGGTGGAGCAATGAAATCTATTTGCTCCCAAAACTTAGCCGTAGAACTTGCACACCGCCATAATTCAGTCTGTCTGGTTGATGCAGATCCTGGTGGTACTACTGCAAACTTTGGTGCTTACCGTGAGGAAGAAGGTATTGAGCCACCAATTTTTTGCGTGCAGAAAAGAGGGAAAATCACTAAAACCCTGCAGGAGTTAGATACTAAATACGATTATGTGATCGTAGATGTTCAGGGAAATATTGACCCGACTCGTACACAAGAAATGCGCAGTGGCTTACTGGCGGCTGACATTGCCTTAGCACCTTTTCGTCCCACTCAAGACCATAGAGACAGTATCCTAGAAGTACAAGACCTTATTGATACAGCTAAAGATTTTAACTCTAAGCTTAAAACGTTTTGCATGATCTCGATTGCCCCGACCCATACAGCGAGAGAGCAAGACATTATATTCACTAAGAGTACTCTTAAAGAATACAGTTCAATGGAAGTCCTTGAGACAGTGGCATACAACCGAGTGGTGTATAGCGATGCCTATGCTATTGGTCGTGGTGTAAGAGAAATGAGTGATGCAAAAGCCAAGGCAGAAATGAACAACTTGGTCAATGAATTACTGGAGAAAGCAAATGGCTGATAACACTAAACGATTCAGACAACCTATTCGAAAGAACCAAACGCCTGAAAAAAATGCCGATGCTTTCATCAATGGCGATGTTAATAGCCAACAAGATGAGGTATCACAAGAATGGTATGAGGCATTAGAGTCGACTGACAAAACAAAATCGTCAGAAAAGCCAGTGCATATCAACTTGAATGAATATTACCGCGAATGGGGTACTAAATTAGCTGAATTGGACCCTCAATTTGCTAACAGAAAACACCTTTGCCAAGTTTTAATCGCAGAAGGCATGAATAAGCTCATTGAGAAAACTCTTAAAGAGCAAAAGAAAAAAGAAGCATAAAAAAGGAGCCTGTTGGCTCCTTTTTTTAAACTAATAACCATCCTGATAACATAGGAACAAAGTTCCTAAATCATTATTGATTATTTGCTGGCTTCGCCAGCTAAAGGTCTAGCAAGGCGTTAATCGTAAAAGCCTGCGTCCATAGAAGCATTGATGCTAAATGGATCGTTCTTATCGCCTCTCTCGTCTGTTTCTGTTGATTGCTTAACAAACGTTTTTTTATGCCCTGCTATTGGTAGGTGCTGAGTGCTGATATTGGCGGTATCCATAATCATTTGCATAATGGTTTCCATGCTTTCTTCACTGTCAGCATTAATCAATGCATCAAGAACCTGATCAGTTATCGCAACATGGCTACGCTCTTGTAGTTGTTTAAAGAACTGCTCACGATTTGTCTTTTCAGATTTCAGCGTTTCTGTTTCTTCAGTGGCACTGTCCAAAAGTTGTTGAAGCTCTTGGGCTTTCTCATCTTGATCTGCAATTACCTGCTGAGCATCAAGCAACATGCCTTTAAAATGAGCCGACTCAAACGCCATGGATGCATTGAACGAATCCAATACCATTTCTCGCTCATCTTCAGGTACGCCGGCACTGGTTAGATTATCGAGGACCGCTTGGCGATCAAATTCATCTTCTGCAGATGCAGAATCCAACACATAGCCACGGTTGCCAGCGAATAACGGGTTATGTACATAATCAAAACCATAAAACCCATTAATAAGTGTGTTGCCCCCAACTTTGCCACCACCACAAGCCCACGAAAAACCACCAATACGAGAGTTGTGTAACCCAAGAAGCTTACGCCCTTCGTCATTGTCCAATACTTCTTGGGTGTGAGTTAGGTTGCCATCGTCATCAATAGACAAACCTACGGTCACACAGGCAGGAATAGCGTTAACAACGGTCATTTGTCCATTAGGCAAGTGAACGGGTAAAGTTTCCCCCAGAGTAAGCTTGCCAGCCATTTCACGAAGACCATGTGAGACATACCCCACCAATTCTCGTAAACGCAAACGCTCTTCCACTTCAGGCGCTGTCAGCACCGACTTGACGTTATCAAGAATGTACCCACGTTGTTTGCCCGTATACTTTCTACCTGTATCAAAAATATTGAATGTACAGGTAATACTTTGCAGGATTTTTTTAGACATTTTCCTCTCCCATCAGCTCTGCAATGCAGCTGTAAATCATGGTTTTCAGTTGATTATGGCTATCTGGATCGGAAACCGAGTCCAGAACCTTGTCGACTTCATCCTGATCACCATCTTTCGCAGCCTCTATCAGTTGCTTAAATGTTTCTTCACTCACACGCAAAACATCAGTAAAGAGCCAGTTTGAAGTCTGTTTAAAGTTGAACTTGTTGAGTTCGGGATCGAGCATTTGCATTAGCGTAACAACTGACGTTGCGAAGCTAATTCTTGACTCCCTCGCCGTCGCTTCTTCACGTTCTAATACGTTATTTAAGCTGTTAAACTCGATACGCCATGGTTTGTCTGTTTCCGTGTAAACCTTGCCCCATTTCATCAACACATGGATTTCACAGAGCTTTTCTGCACCAGCCTTGATCGCTCGGCGGATTAGATTAGCCTTGATTGCAGCAACCATAGATTGCGTCCACCAGCCACCCTCACCAAGACCACCACTCATATCTTCAGTAAAGCCAACGAGTGATTTATCCACGCCTAGCGCACTACACAGACGATTGACATGAAAGTTTACGTCTTCGATATGGCTAATATTGACATCCGACTGCTCGGTTTGAATGTTTACTTGACCTGAGCCGTCAGCGGTAACTGGCAGAATGTGGTTATCTATTGTTGAAATATGCCCACGTTTAGCTGAGCGCTTAGCCGACAGGTTCAACTTTCGCTTTAACGCCCCCAAAATGGTGTTGTAATACTGAGCTGCTAGAGTTGGGTTTTTCTTACCGGTCTGGATTGTGATGAATCGGTCTCGCTTCGCAGCGTTCTTACGTGCTGAGTTGAGTGACAATATGGCTTCATTTAAATCAACCCATGGATCATAAGCTGAGCGTAACAGACTGGAACCGTAGTCCTGTGTTTCGACCGGCTCTTCATTCTGGTAGTCATCATCATTAATATCAAATGCCAATGGGTTTAAACGCACAGGTTCAATAAGCGTGCTGCCGTGACCGTCCCATTTAGGGATTTTAAATTGGATAAATTTCCACGGCTCCATAAGCTCAACAAGCCCTTTCTTCTCAAGGCTTCGTTGGTATTTTGAAGTGTAGCCACACAATAATCCTGCTCGCTCATAGCAACGGATATGAGCAGGGTGTGTATAGTGGTCAAATCGAATGTGAGTGATCCCTTTTTGTGGCTCGATATAGGGACGCACATAACTCAGACCGTATTTAGCGGCTTGAAAAGCTATTGCTTCGGCATTTTCGTTTAACCAGCGACCGATAGTGTTTCGCAGGTCCTTAACAATTTTGTCTCCCTCCCCTTCTTTGGTAGAGGCAATAAACAAAATTTCTTGAGTGTCGGTTTTGGCAGACAGAGCATTGGCAACATGCATCTTTAGGGCGCTGTCGATAGTCGGATCGACTGCCATTTCTTCATATCTCAAATAACCAGCACGACGATTGCAAGGGAACGGCTCAATAAGCTTTTCGGTTTCTGACTCAGAGTTAGCTCCCTCTTTGCCTAGTAAATCATCAAGCTTGCCTGCATCCTCATAGTCGAAACCTGATTCTGCCAGCTCTAAATGACCGCTATGGTCATCGTCTTGCTGACCTTGGAACATTTGTGAGAGTTGTTGCCACCACCTCTTTTTTTTCTCAGCCATGATTCTCTCGCCTGTTAATTAACATCGAGAGAGTAACGAGCAGTGGTTAGAGGTGCATCAACACAGATTTGTTTGAGTGGGGCTTGGCGGGTATCTTGTAAGTATTTAAAGGGTATCGTATTGATACCCTTTATTTCATTGCGCTTTAAGCAATAGCATTGGCGACGGCGACTAATTCAAAGTCTTCGTCGATTAGGATGTAGCTGTCTATGGCGCCATCTTCAAACTCAATGACATGCGTATCATCTTCTAACGCTCCGATGTCTTGACGTTCGTCATGGTAAGCAAAGCCTGCGAGCAAAAGATAGGCAGGTTTTTCATAATGAATTTTCTCTAACCATTCAGCATCAATAAAATCAGACGATACCAGCTCTCGCTCAATAAGCATTTGTTTTATACCCCACCAATAGATGCCATATGCACGGTACCAAAGTGGATTTTTACGCAGCATCTTTGCTACAGCTGAAAGAAAGGTTTCCATCCACTGTTCTTCAGTCTGCCCTTCCGTTGCTTCATCATAAAGAGGCTGAAGTTCTGCTTGTGTTGGGATTTTTATTTTCATGGTCGTAATTCCTTGCCATAGGGTACCTACAATATAGCAGATACCCTACAAGTGTTAAATAAGTATTTATCTGATACCTGTTAGGTGTTAGGCGATGATCTCAAACACCTCCTTAACATCAACGCTCACAGGGAAATACCACCAGCTGCCATCCCAATCACCCTCTGCGGTACAGAACTTAGCACCAAAGCGGTTTTTAAGGATATCTTTAGCAGCAAACAGCTTACCGGCTTTACCATTTTCATCTTTCAAGAAGAAATACTGAAATGCTGACAATGAGCGAGCGCGGTATCGACCATTACGAGGAATAGAAACATCTTTGTAGTTATATCGCGCAGTAACACCGATATCTTCAAATCCTTTTTTCACTTCCGCTGGTAGCTCTTTAAAGGCTGGGTTCTTTTTTAGCTCTTCAAGTTCAGCGTCGGCAGCCTGACGTTTCGCGGTTTCTGCCTCATCAAGTAGCTTGCTTTCAAGCCCTGAAATGAACTCTCTCACCCAACGATTAATTTCCATTCGGTTATCCCCAAGCTCTGCAGCTTTATCTTCTGCAGATTCTTGGAAGTCCTGACGAGCCAGACGGTATGCTTGGTGCTTAGCTACTGCTGCTGGCAGTCCTTTTAACGAAGAGGACAATTGAATGCCTTCTAAGAGCGTTGGTTGATAGTCCATCCAAGCCTTATCACACGCTGCTAGGACATCGGCTTGTGAGGCTTTTTGTCCGTATTCCGCAATTTCTTGATCATAAAAGTCACCAAAGAATGGTTTTACAACTTCTCGCCATGCATACATTGGCTTATCTTCTCTGCGAAGTTTTAAGTAATGCAATGCAATCTCACGCTTCAAAGCGTTGTCACTGACGTCAGGGTAAACCAACATTTCTGTTGGATGCTGATCTGCGCTGGCGAGAGTAAGCTCTCCATTGACTCGGAATAGGAAGTTACCGTAACCCTGCAGCTTGATGTCATCACGGTATTTTACAAACTGATCTTTTTTCAGTTTTGATAGCGTGTTGTAGGTATAAGTGATAGATAAAATCTGTTTCACCCTTACCTCATCATCTGACAAAGAAACATGCTTTAATCCGTCTGGCATGGAGTCTAAATCCGCTTTCATGAACTCCCCATTGCGGCGCCCCCACCAATAATAGGAAACATCCCCAACAGGCACAGAGTAATGCACTGAGCGTGAAGATTGTTCAACCTGTTCAATGCGAAGAATTGCCCCGAAATCCGTTTCAAAATAAGTGCCAACCGTAAGCACCGAACCGTCACGAGCAACAATGGCATTTTCAGGGTTTTCGATAATCGCACTGTCAAACGGAAGTTCGCCAGCACTCGCTTTTTGCTTTAGGAACGTCATCCGTTGTGATAGTCGAGATTCAAGCTTGGCTTTATCTTCTTCCCATTTCGCATCATGATCTTGAAGGGATTTGTTAATTCGAGCCAATGCTTGTTCTGCTTTGCTACTATCTTCTCCTTTTTCTTTAATGCGAGAAAGCGATGCTTGAGCTTTGTCTTTACGCTCAACCAGTCGATTGTAGTCTTCAGCTTTATCCGCTTCCCAGCTGGCTAACTGACTGCGTAAGCCAATTACTTGAGACAGGTCTACAGCGCATTTCAAATCAGACTTACGCTTACGCTCTGCTTGTTTTTGGGCTAAGCGTTCCATTCGTTTAGCTTTGGCTGCTTCAGGATCGGCTTCAAACATGTCTAGGTAGTCATCGTTATCTATCGCATTGCCATTGACTGCTTCTGATTCTGTTCCATTGAACAAATCTCGCATCCAACTCTTTTTCTTATTGAGTAGATCAAGGCGGTAGCCATCAAACGAGCCTTTACCAAGGTAGTAGTACAGGCTTACTTTTGATGCTGTATTCCCTTGTCTTACCCCTCGTCCATTGCGTTGCTGAATAGAGGCAGGTGTCCATGGCAATGTTAGATGATGAATTGCACTGGTCCCTTTTTGTAGGTTTACACCGACTTCAGCTTTTTTGTTACAGATAACGATTTTAATATCACCGGCATTGTAAGCATCAGCAATTCGTTGAAGCTTTGCTCCTGCTGCATCAGAGCCATTGATAATGCCGATCTGCTTTTCATCCAGACCAAGCTGGTTAACGATGATTCGCTTTAACTTATGGTGCTGAGTTTTTTCCTCGGTAAAGATAATTTGCTTACCTTTAACTTCTAACTCCGCTTTTAAGTTAGCGACCAGCTTCGCATACTTAGGCGTTAATGGATGGCTTACGTCGGCAGGCTTGATAGCCGCATCATTTAAACGGTCAAGTACAGCCTGTTCGTACACATCAGGAACCACCAGCACAATAGAGTCGGACTCGTCCTTTCGTTGATAATCCAGCTCAATAGAGACTTTACGTTTAACCTCTTCGCCATCTTCAGTTTGTTCGATGCGCTCTGCTTCGATAGATGCAGGAAGGGCAGCGATAAGCTGATCAACCGCTTTGGCTTTTGACGCTGGGAAAGTAAAGGTCATGGTCTGGTTGAACAGATCCATGTCTGTTGTCACCTTATCCATGTCTCGCATAACAGCGAATAGAGCGCGAGCATTCGCACTACGCTGGCGAGCCGGCTTGCTGGCTTCTTTTGCTTCTTCACGTAATGACTCATATGCCGATTCTTGATCTGCGGTCATGTCGACACTTTCATGAGTTTCAGGGGCATCTGGTAGCGCTAAGCTTACGTCTTCTGCGTTACGCATTAAGGTGTAACGGTGGAATAGGTTTCGTAATCCATCTAAGTTTTGGAAGCCGACTAATCCATCCTTTTGTACGATTTCACCTTTTACCGTCATTTTCTCAACGGTTTCAACCTTGCCGAACACACGAACAAAATCATCTGCAGTATAAACACCAAACTTTTCAAACTCTTCAACGGGTAATACCAGAGAAAGCATATTGAAAATCTCAAGGGGAGAGTTGGTTACTGGTGTCGCAGATAAAAGAACAGGTCCACGACCTTCGTTTTGATCACGTAGATATGCCATCTTCATTGCCATGTCGATAGCACGTTGTGATTCAGTCGGGTTTGGCAAGTATGCAATATTTGCCGTTTTGTCACCGGCTTTAAAACTGTTCTTAAATGCATGTGCTTCATCAATGATCACTGATTGGAAGCCCATATCTTCAAAATATGGGTACTCACCTTTCTTGTGACCGCCGTCTTCAAGGAAGCGTTGTTGCAAGGCTTCACGACGAACCGCTTCTTTATAGCTGATCTTGTCTTTGCCCTTACCAAGACTGAAGTCATCACCAGC
The DNA here is from genome assembly GCF_984391705.1 of Vibrio sp. NCBI lineage: Bacteria > Pseudomonadati > Pseudomonadota > Gammaproteobacteria > Vibrionales > Vibrionaceae > Vibrio > Vibrio sp. Next base: position 37,742 of record NZ_CFHWOM010000011.1, read on the forward strand.
GACCGTACTTGCTGCCATCTGGTCCGAAATTAGCGATTTCTCTACCCACTTGTCGGCATACTTATGCTTGTTGACTGGACGCATTTGAATTTCTTTATACTTTTCAAATGTCATGACAACTAACGATTTTGAGGTCTGGGGAATTTGGTGCATCTTGTCAAAGACTTCTTCGGCAGATTCTTTGATTAGGATGTCTTGATATTCGACGTCACCTGTATGCTTGTTTTTCTTTGGGTTTCCTTTCTCATCTTTGACAGCTTCACGCTGAATTTGCCCGTCTTTGTCTAACTTTGGTTTAAATCCGACAAACAGCGCATTATCCAGATTGCCATGAAACATCTTCGCTTCGTGGTACCAGTTCGCTAAAACAGAGTTAGGCACGACAATTAAGGTTTTATTGGCTCGCCCCATTTGCTTGTTGTAAGCCGCAAGCGCTAAGGCGCTAAATGTCTTACCAAGACCAACATCAAACCCAAGAATACCAGAGCCATCTTCTGACAAGCGGCGTACAGCGGAACATTGGTAGCCATGAGGTTTAACCATGGCGCTAACACCTTCTAAACCTAAATCGGCATCAGAATGTTCAAATGGGATGTAAGAATTAAACTTCTGGTTGTACAGCTCCGCCAGATCATCAATATCTTTGTGCTGCTGCATCCATAAGCGGAACTCTTCATCCAAACGCGCAACGCGCTCTTTGTACTCTTCGATATACTCTTGTTTTGAGCTAGTAACGTTACCGCCATTTAGCCAGCTATTAAGCTGCTTATTGAAGCCTTGATTGTCTTCATAACCAACAAACTCACCAAATGGAGAGCTGGTATCACGCACTTTCACGTTTTCAACAAAACTGCCTCCAGTGTCATCGTCTGTCGCAACCTGCTTTTTATCGACGAGGTAATCTAAGTTTGAGTACCCTTTCTCATGCATAAATTCCAACACATACTGGCGGTCAATCCACTTGTGGCGCATTGAAAATGCGATATTTTCCGGCTGTGTTTTGTATCGGCGCTGCTCTATTTCTTCCAGTTGCTGCTGGTACTTGGCTTTAAGTTTTGGATCGGTTTCGACATTGAGTGCATGACTAAGAGTAAGCACTTTTTGGTAAACATCGCCGGAACAAAAGCGGCTCATTGGCATAACCAGACCGTCGGGATGAATAGCGAGGTTTTTATCATCTGCCAAGTCAGACAATGATTGAATTGGAGTCTTGCCTTTATAGAGTTGCTGAATGTCTTCTAGCGTAATGTGCATCATGCCTTCACGTAGATACAGATGCTCCACAATTGCATGTGGATTTGTATCATCAAATGCCAGACCTTTTGTGCTGACTTCACCAGTTAATAAGGTTGAATAATCACCATTTTCGTCCATAGCATTAGAAAAAACGCCAAAATAGCGAGAGCGTTCACCTGCTAGAATCAGCCCCTTGTTCTGTTTAGGGTGTCCATACTTGTTGATTTCGTTTGCCACCAGCTCTTGCAAACGCATTTGTTCAGTGGCATTCCAATTACCCTGATTAGTATCATTTTGGAAGCGAGCTAGATCAGCACCGATTAATGAACCTCGGAAGATTTGCTCTCGATACTCATCGCTTGGTTGCGTCATGGCAAATTCAATAGCTTGCTTTTGAGGCTTAGAAAACAAATGTCCCCATGCTTTCATTGCAGCAAATGCCTGCTTCACTGAGAGCGACATTAAACCATGATTACTTTCAAGTAGCCCCTGAAGTGCCTCCAAAGACGCCACACCGTATTTACTTTCATCAATATCAGTGGTCGTTTGTAATGCATCAACAGGCTCCCAGTTGCCACGAGTGAACTCATACGTGCGCTCATCAATAACACGGCGATCACCTTCCACGTAGTTCTTAATGGCTGGCTCAGCTGTATCTAGGGCTTCCCAGTCAATGCGAGAATGGAATTTTGCCGCCAGCTTACGCTTGAGGGCGACATCTGTAACACTCGCATCACGGATCACTTTGTCGTCGTCACGTACTTTACTGGCATCTTTTGGAACAAATTTCCCATGAATAAAAGGTTTACCGTCACGCTCCCACCACTTACCTTCTAAGAAAGTGTCCCATAGTACATTTGCCGCTTGTAACTGCTCCATTGGTAGTTGAGCGATTTTCTCTGCGGCATTCTTGGAGTGTTTACGTAAGACGATAATATCTGTAACAACACCGGTACCTTGTTTGCCAAATGTTTTGCTTGGGAGCTTGTGAGCACCAAGGAACTCAGCTTTTTTGCTGATCTTGGCTCGCCATTTTTGCCATGCTTTTCCACGTTCGCGCACAATATTCACAGGCACAACGAGAACAAGTAATCCACTAGGCTTTACTTTGTCGATAAGGCGGTTAATAAAGTAACGCTCAATGAGCTTTTCACTTTTATGATCAGGGTCATCGTGAGCAGACGCACCACGGGCACTGCCAAAAGGTATGTTGCCAATTACAGAATCAAAGTGGTTGTCAGGTGATTCAACCGCCATCTTTTCAAAAGATTGATTGAAAACATTATCTTCAGGGTGAAGAATTTTATTCACGGCAGAACTGATCGGATCGATTTCCGTTGCTGTCATTTTAACGCCTTGATGCTTAGTGGCATTAAATACACCAGCGCCGGCAGATGGCTCTAACACGTTGCCGTTATCAAACCCATTCGCACTCAACAGCTCCCAGCACCCTTCTGCAATGTAGGTTGGAGTGTAATATTCGTATTGGCTATTTTCACTCAGACCGCCACGCCCTGAGTATTGAACAAGCAGATCATAATCTTCCGCTGTGAGCGTGCTTGTGTCCCAATTTGACGCTTTAATACGATCAACGATCGCTTTTACTTTGTTGTTGATCGCTTCTCGGGTTTTTACGCCACTGGCTTTTAGACCAAACTCACGATCGCCAGCAAATGCGACAGGCTGGAATATCTGGTTGAAAGTAGCTTCTAACTCATTGATATCTTTAGCTGCCAATAGAGCTTGCACCTGTTCATCTGTCGCGCTATCAAGCACAGCATGGTCATGCACAAACTGTAATGGTAAGTCTAATTCCTCTCCATCAGCTTCAGCGATCGCTTTTTTGAAGTCTTCAATGCGCATTGTAGAGATCGGTCCCAAGAACAGATCAGAATCATACTGCTTTAGATAAGCGGCTCGGGCTTGCTCTTTGTTGTCAAAGCCTAGCATTACCTTGTCTTCGTCAAAGAACTCAGGACAAGCGCAGTCTTGAACGTGTTCCTTACATTGAGGGCAGTATTTTGATGACCATTGTTTGATTTTTTCGATCGCATGTTGCTTCACGATGTAAACGTGATCGGCTTTTCGGTTCGGACCTACATAACAATCAATACCTTCCTGATCGGTTCCTTTGGTCGATCTTATGTACCCGTAGTCATAATGCATTGACACTGCCCATTCGCTACCATCAGGGTCTACACCTGAACGTTTAGTGCCTGCCTTGTTTTCAATGGAAATCGGTAAACCTTGGAACTGATAACGGTCCTGCAGCTTGAATGATTGTGGTTTGGTCGTGAAGGATGGTTCTTCATCTTCCGCGCTATCAAACACAACATCACGGTGTGGGTACGGTTTTTGCTCACCTTCAATAAACGCAATAGAAAAACCTTGTTCAATCGCGGCTTTAGTGGTGAACGAGTAATGAGCACTCATTGGTGCCATTTCTGGAAGCTGAGCAATTCGCCCGTCTGGAGTCATGCCATGAAAACGGATGAAATTTTTTATCATCGTCTGATCTTCGGCTGTGCCATCCATTTCGACGGTTGCTTTTTGTTCCCAGTGAGAGTCAATCAGAATGGAAACTTCTGATTTAAAAGGGGTTGTTATTAAGAATCTGTACATTCAGCGTATGGCGGGAGGTTCGCCATCCTCCTTTTGATGGGCAAACATTAATGTTCATCGGGAGGGTAACAAGCTCAATGAATACAGGCATCCACATAAAATTGTCAAAAGGTGGTCTACAATAAAAATTAACATAATAATTAACGTATAAATTACGCTTTCAGTTGGCGGTCGAATAGATATGTAGAGGACGGAATGACCGCAAATAAGTATAAAGACTGCTTAAAGAAGAATAAGCATCTATGCCAACGGTGTTACCCACGAAAGGACACGTCCATTCATTATGGGATTCATGCGGGACAGTTCGTGCTGTGTGATTGTCTGATTGCTGAATTGATGCGATATCCTGGTCCTGCCGGCATTAAAGGGCTTAATTCAGAATTTCTCATAATGAACTGCCATTATAGGGAGTTGGTGGATTTACCTTGTGGGTATAGCTTTTACGGTAAGCGACTTGAAGAAATGCCATCCTGCGTTCGTCATGAGACAGCCAAGAGCTACGACATGCAAGATCGCCTCATTATGGAAGAGCGTCAGGCGATGATTTTTGCAGATTGCGACTACTTTTTCGGAGACAGTATCAAATTGCATACTGTTGAAACTCAGAAATACCCCCTAATTGACCTAAGCGGAAATTTGAACGGGATCGCTTTTTTGATAAATGATTTTTTCCGTCCTATGGATTCTAGACATGTAAAGCTGCCTGACTTTGCTGACCTTTCCACTCCTCTTAGCATGGCGGAATCTCGTCTCGTATTTTGTAAAAAAATGGGATTGTCTGACAAAGAATCCGCAGAAAGACTAGGGATTACGCCATCTACCGTGCGATCTCTCAAAGCTCGCATCCGTGATAAGACTGGTTACAGCGTGTCAGAACTTCGTACTTTATTATCCAGCCACTCATCATTTCGACTTATCACCAAGAGCGATTCATTCAGGATACGCTAGATTTGTGGACACTTTTGTCTACATACACCATAAGTATGTTTATGCATACTCGCCCTTACTGAGTCTTTGAATTATATAAAAAAGATTAAAAATACTGTATAAATAAACAGTATGTAACTGACGTTAGTTCAAATTCGACCTAGAAGGAGAAATATGTAGTGCTAGGTGATTACATCCATACAGTTTTAGCCCACATTGAAAACACGGATTTTGGGACAGGATATCTGGAATCAGAAGGACGCAAGAGCGAATCAAATGCCACCAGCCACCAGCAAAAAGGAGGCAAGCAAGAATTTATTCCGTGTGGGGATAAGGCTAACTTCCCATACAACGAAGAAACACGAAAGGCGGTCCTGTCAATCTTTCTCGGGGCGCGTATTCATGATGCTGCTGTCATGATTAGTGTTGCAGACCGAACGATGCGTGATCGCTTCCTGACTTACTGTAAGCACGCAAATCCAGATCAGTTTGAGCGGATTTATGAGCGAGCAGTCCATCAAGGATATTCAACGCCACCAGTCGAGCTATTTCAGCCTTACGTGTTGGATTTCTTTACACAAGCGGATCTACCTGTATTGCACAGTGAGGCTAAGGTTTTACCGACAGCCAAAGAGCTGGCTGAAGAAAGCCTAGAGAAAGCGAAGCTGGAACTCTCCCTAGCTCGCATTCGATTGAGTGTGGTAGAAGGTATGACAAGAATTTTAGGGTGCGAATAAAAAACCGGCTCCGTATCGTACTTGGAGCCGGAATGTAAGTATTAAATTAGTGGTAGTTCAGTATCTGATTGATACCAGTCGGGTGCTTGATTGTTGCAGGCTAGATAAAAGGCGCTTTGGGGAAGTGGTTTAATCCCTCGTGCTGATAATTCATGAAGATACATGAATATTTCTGCCTGCACTCTTTCTCTAAAGAAGTGTCGGGTTTGGTCTTGCTTGCCACTCATCACAGTTACACCGTAAATTTGCTTTCGCTGTCTAGGCGCCTTGGCTGGAAATAGCTGACAAGTTCCAAGCGTCCGAGTCCATCCCCACTTTTTATTGTGGGCATTAGTCTTCCCTTTTCCCGTTAATGCTTGTTGCCATGCTTCATCAGAAGCCATACGATGCCCATCTTGCCATGATAGTGTCGCAATTACTTTCTTTACTGCATTGGCAAAACTTGTTCCATGGACCTGCTTTTCGAGCTGCTTTTTCTGGCGTTGTATGAGGGTATCGTTAACGCCTGTCATCATACCAACCATTAACGTAAACATTTCTTCGTCACTGTCATACAAGGCGTACATGCTTTCAAGTGAGGAAAATTGCTGGATCCCCATGGAGGCAACCTCGGTCGCGCCACTCTCATACACTTTTCCGACATACGGTGAATAAAAGTTATCTGGGATAGCTATCTCATCACTTTTGTATGATCGGTTGTTGGTCAGTTCGCTGAGTCGTTGTGGGGAGCCAGAGGCACGCTTTTGGATAAACCGCTGATTGGCTAATTTAACTGACTCGTCAGCTTCAAGTAGGTGGCTCATTTCGTGAAATAGCGTGCGACGGTCAAAATCATGATCAATATCAATGGTCGCGGTATTGATTATGGCACTGGCTCGTTTGCTACCAGTTGTTACCAATCGGACATTATCGAGCCTACCGTTAAGCAAGCGATAATATGTTGCCATGTCACGGCGGACTTCTGACTCTGGGTAGCCTGATTTTCGCATTCTGGCGATAGCAGACGCACTGATCTCTTGATGGGTAGCCCAGAGGTCAGCCTCTTCCTGAGAGACGCTAGAATGTGCAAGCAGGGAGTCATACACACTGGACATCAACTCTGTCCCTATCCGCTTCTTTTGATCTTGTAACGCTTGAAGTTGAAGTCGTGCGGTTTGGTCTAATTCTTCACTGGATGCCATAAGCACAGGGTCTATTTGCGTCCGGTGAGCAGACTCAATGGCAGAGCGAATCATTTCAAATTCGGACATTAGAGCTTCACTTTGCCCTTGTTCGTGAATTTGACCGATCACCCCACGGGCTTTCTCTGCGAGTGGAGAGATGTATTCATTTTCAAGTCGCTCAATCTTTTTATTGATATCTGGGTTACTACGCAGCAATTCGTTAATGTTATGAGCGACATCTTTAAGTAATTGCGCTTTTTCTGGCTCAATTACTTTGCTGAGAAATTGCTCGCCATGCTGCTGCCAGAATTGTCGCTGTCGTTCATCAAGATCGTCAGGAACAATATAGGCTTGTCGTAAACTGTTTAGATCAGCACCCTGCTCTGATATCAATTCTAGTCGGTTGTCATTGTATCGGCTCAACTCAACTTGCAGCGAGACAATATCGCGCCAAACTTGAAATTTTTCTAAATCATCCTCGGTGTCGATTAGCTTTTGTTTTAGTGCCTTAGCTTGGTGCGTTTGGGCACTTATCATTTCGCCAAAAGCCGCAAGAAAGACGGCGCTAAGACCGTCTATCTCACTGGATGCTTGTATGGCGGAAATGACTGCCTTCTTTTTAGGCTGGGAGTCTTTTTTCGACATAGTTAACTACTGGTTGCTTTACGGACTCAAATTCGCCCGACTCTTCTGATATTTCACGCACAATAGCGATAAACTTAACTGGCTCTAGGTGATCAAATTTGCCACCAATGAGTTCATCAAGGCGAGAAGCGAGCTTTTTAGCACCACCCACAATCTGAGCGCGAATAGCCTTTATTTGTTTGGCAATTTTCAACTTCTCTATCCCTTTAATTGACGCGCTTTTAATTTGCACTCTCAACTGGCGTATTTCCTTCGCCAGTTTGAGCTTTTCTACACCAGATAACATGCTTATTACTCCTGCTTCTCATCAAGCTCTGCGTATTTTTCTACCGCTGAGCCGATCAGGGCATCGAATTGATCCACCAGCCCCAGTTTTTCTAACTCTTCGCTGGCTTCTTCTATCATTTCAAGCACATCATCTGCAGCAACATCATCATGTACACCATTAATGATATCTTCTAATGTTAGTACTGCTTGAGGCTTATCACCTATAGATTGATCTTTCATTTCATCACTTTCCCCTTCTTGGGACTCTTCCGGTGTGTTTGTTGCCTCCGGTGACGGCGTATCTGCAGACGTTGATGATGCTTCTGGCGAATCCGGCGTAGCTTGTTCATCCTTATCTTCCTTGCTGCCAGCGGCATTACTATGCAAAGACCAAACACTATTTCGAGCTGAAATGATCGGTTTATCGAGGACTTTCTGTGCTTCAGAGATAAAATCTAGTGCAGCATCAACGACTTCAGAGTGCCCATTGTTATGTCGAGTCTTTAGCTTGTTAACAATGGAATTGACAAAGAGTGAGCGAGTTAACCCTTTCTCTTCACCACGGTCAATAGCAGCGATCGTGCTCATCGACGAAACCACATCATTGAATAGCCCAGAATCAACCAGCTTAAACCGTTCTAATGTCGCATTTTCTTCGGGTGCAGGTTCGCCTTCACCTTGCGCTGGGGTTTGCTCTGGCTTTGGCTCAGGCTGAGCTGCTTTTAGCGCGGCAATCTTCTCCCGTAGGCTATCGTTATACGCTTGACGGCTGGCGAGTTCTTCAGATTTCACCGTAACCATGTGTTCAAGCTCTTGATCGCGGGTTTCTAACTGTGAAACTTCAGTTGTCAGTTGATTGAGTTCATCAAGCAGTGCATTAGAGGACTCTTGAAGGCTGGCTAATTGATTTCGAGCATCATTGACTTCTTTTTGCTTAGCTTGGAACGCTTCTGAGTTAGCGCCGGCAAGATTACCAATGCGTTTTCCAATCGTTGAGAGCGATACTTCACGCATTTTCCCTTGATTCATTTCAGGGGCGACAACCTGAGTAATATCCCGCTTGTTTAGCAGCCAACGAAAGGCAATGACCACATCATCAGGCTTAAATACCTTTGGATCTTCGTCAGGCGCATGGAAAACTACGCTCACTGCCTGCCCGTCACTTAACGAAAATTGTGCCGCAACGGTAGCGAAGAGGTTGTTTTTCTTTGGCTCACCGACTTCATGATCTGTCACAGTAATATTGCTGCTTGATAAGGCTCGGTTTAGTGCTCTAGCCAACGCTTTCATTGTGCGAGGGAATGAGGCATAACTGGTTGTCACCGCATCCAGAATAAAACCATCATGCTTGCCAACGAGTTCCCCCTCAACATACGCAGCATCCATGACTGACAAAGGCTCAACCTCAAACATTAACGCTTCTTGCTCTGGATCTGCGGTTAGCTGATACATTGCTTCTTTGATTTGAGAGCGAGTAAAGCCTTTTGCCAGTGGGTCCGGCATGGCAAAAACTTTTAATCCTTTCACTGGGTTCATGCTGCGGACTCCTCTAGCTGTTTTAGCTCCGCTTCTAGTTGCTCTGAAACAGAATATTCTTGGTTAATGTGGGTGCTGATATCTGACTTTCTTTGCTCTTTAGCTGGCAAACCGTCTTCTAATGCCTGCTTTTGCTTTCGTTTCTCAGCAACTGAAGCTTCCAAATCTTGCTTATCAGCGTTTGCCAGTGCTATCTGGGCTTTAAGTGATGTTTTAGCTCGGCTTGATGAGTCTTTACTCGTACTGCTGGCTCTGGCTGCTCGTTTTTTTAATGTCTGTTGAAACTGCTTGCTGTTTGCACTGACCTTGCCGGCAATTTCTGCAACGGCTTTTTTTAGATCGTCAACATGCTTGATTGGGATCACTCTTGTATTGAGGCGTACTTGGAAAATAGCCCCTTGCGCGGTTGCCTGAAGCATGAGCTTCTGACCATCGGCAAAATGAAGAGTGGCTTTTTTAGTCTGCACTCCAGACTGTCGTTTGGCTTTGTTGTCCGCTTCAACGCTTGTGACTTGGAGATCTTGACGTTTAAATTCATCAATGACCTTCTTTAGTCCCTTTTCATTGAATTGGGCATAATCGAAAGATAAGTAACTCACGGGAACGCTCCACACTGTGATTGTGTTGTTAACAGTTCGATGGTAGAGCGCAGGGGGTAGGATCGCATCAACAGGAAAATTTACTCCCTCGCGTGAGAGAGTAAATAGGAGGATTACAGACCAAGGTGCTTTTTGAGCTGGTTTACTTCTTCTTGCAGTTCTAGTGTTCGGCGCCCATTGTCGATGGTATACGCTGCCAGCTCTGCATAATCTGCGGCTGAAACTGGTTTAGATGGCAATGCTTGCTCAATGCTGTCTACAGGGACAGATGTTGCCCCTGACGGAAGCGTAATCTTAGCCAACATGATAGCGTTACTCGGCACGCTATCTCGAACGTAAATACCGACAGAAGACGCTTGGTGAAGTGCATATTGTGCTTCGAGCACCACATATTGCGTTTTACCTGCAGTCAATGTTACCTGCTTGGTAACATTGTTTGGCATTCTTGCTGTCAGTGAATAAGTGCCGACTTCAAGAACCGCAATATTCTGATCACTTCCTGAGACTTCGACGGTTAGCCCCGTCTTTGGTTTGACCGAAAAGCCAGAGTAAACCCCTTTAGGTAGTAACCCCTGTAACTTTTGGTTCATGGATGCACCCGAGAAGTTTTCACGCCATGCTGTATCTACTCTCAAGTCGTCCATTGGCTGTTGTGGGTATGTATTCATCCATTACTCTCCGGAAATAGGGAAGTTAACGTATGGGTGTGTGTTAATGCCCTCTTCAGGTGTTACCCAATCTGGCAAATCAATACTGACGGCAACCAGATCCCCGTCATCGTCATATAAGCCGGTTTGGCTGTATTGCTTCGGCTCTGATAAGGTATTTTCAGGCATGATACAGCGGAATAGTAATCGCCCATTAGCCCAAACAACATCTTCTGCAGGATTAATGGTCCCTTCAAAGAAAACGTTTTTGATGTCGTTTTCTGCTGCATTGAATGGTGAGAGTGCTGGCGGGGTTTTGCTGTCATCCACCAGCAACGGATCATGACCAAACTTAAATTTAACGATCTTGAACTGTTTCGCCAGTCCTGCAATTGAGAGAGCATTTTTTTCGTAAAAACGAGGCAGTAGCTCTGCAATCTGCCATGGTTGGTTTGTCGACATAGCGCTAATTCCAAAGTGGTGTGTCTAACGGTGCGAAATCAGCTGGGATTTCGTCAAACCCCAGCCATGGATTTTGGTTTATCTCTGTTGGTTGCTTTAACTCAAAAGGCAAAGAGGGGTACTCTCTGACCGTGCATTCAGCCTGAGCGCTGTAAGCGATGGAACAAGATGACTGCGTTTGCTTCGTTTGAATACAGCCATGCTGGCTCACTTCCGTTTGAAATGAGCGTAACTGGATTCGATGCTGCTTAAATGGCGGAAGTTTATCGCCTTCCTTTCCAGATAATGCTGCAGTGCCGTCTTGTGTCTTCACAAACAAATCAAGGGACCAATCCGCCCCCAGTTGATAACTCATCCAGACAGGTCTAATCGTCATTCGACTTTGCCCGTGTAAAGGATCGTTTGTTGGAACGCTGTCTGCTGGCATCGCATCAAATTGATAGTGCATATTGAACGTCAAGCATGGATAACGGACGGCTGATAGAGCACCACCATCCATAGGCATAAACCCATGATCAATAGGAACAGAACGCTCAATCGTTGATATTTCCTGCAACGCCCCGATTACGTCGCCTTCTTTCCCCGCAAGTGGTACACGGCGATCGCCCAAATCAACGAACAAATCAAGGGACCATGAAATATTGCCCAGAGAAAAGTCAACTTGGCTGGTTGTTACTCCACGAACATGCTCGACATATAAAGGGCTTTCATCTAACCAAGGTACGTCAGCTGGTCGCTCATCAAAAGAAGCCGTTAAGCGGTAGAACATACAGCAGCCTTTTTCGGCTATGGTCTGGCGCTTAACGTGATAACCCAATGGCTCATAGTTGAAATTGATGGTTAGAATGAAATATTCACCGTCATACACGATATGAGAGGGGCGTAATCGTTCAATTTCTCGTTGAGCTATGGCAATAAAAGTTTCTTTAGCCATGCCCAATTGATGAAGATGCGTGAGATCAACTGCAATCTTGCCCCGAGAGGTCATCCAGAAATCATCTAGCTCCCACTGTTTTAGTTGGATCTCTTGCTCTGTATATAGATTGTCTAAGGTATACGCTTGACTGCGGTTGGAGTAGAGAGGTTCCCATGTCACACCAAGCCCTGCGAAGTTCACGCACAAGGCATTCACGAAAGGAACGATAGTGTCTTTTTCATGAATGTTGGCTCGCTGCCAAGAAATAGACAGCCGCTTACCTGAAGAGTCGATGGGTAAGGCAGTATCAAAATAATCACCAAACTCGGCAATTTTCTTATTTAGATGTTCATCGTTGGCAGTGAAGATGTTTTTACTATCTTCAAATGTTTGGAGTTCACTGAAAAAATAGGTATCCCAGTATTCTTCCAATGCTTCAGCAAGCGCTACCCATTGGGGAGAGCCTTGTTTGCTCTTTGTAAGACGCTCAACTAACCATTTTTCAGCCACAGGAAAACCTCACTCTAAATCTCGAATGAGGGTACGGTTTAAGGCAAGAACCCGCCACGACAAAAAGATTTTTTACCTATGGCGAGTATTTGTTAGGTGTTACATCAGTATCTAGTAAATACTTAACTTAGCGTTATTTGTGTAATCTATGTCAAGCATCCCCATGGAAGCTTCAAGATTGATGTATATCATTTGCTTGAGGTTTTCTGGCTCTGCTTTACCTAGAATTTCAATATCAATGTCATCTTCACTCTCAAAGATGTTTAAGTTATTCATCAGACGGTAAAGATCGCGTTTGAGGGCTTTTGCCTTTCGCTTTGAAGCGTCTTTTCCGTAGTTGTTCCAAAGAGTATCGCTGATTAACTTCTCGGCATCGGTTAGCGTAACGCTGCGTAAAAGCTTGCCAGTGATCTTGGCAGTAAATGCCTGAGCATCTACAGGGACATTCTGGTAACGGCGGTTAAATTGGGGAATGTTCTCTTTCATGTATGCAGCAATCTCGGTACCGATAGCGTCATTGTTCGGCGCATAAACACAAAGAAAGATCTTATTGACGTTCTCCAGCTTTAGTTGACCATCCATTTTCTCTTGCTCTGCCTCTCCCCATACATTACCCCAAATCACTTCAGGAAAGTGGCGCTTAATAAAGAACAGGTAATCATCATCCCAAACATGGTTGTCGTCATAGAGCGGGTAATAAAGCGCATTACGGCGTAGCTCATCTGTTTCTTCTCTGGCAGCGCCACCAGTAAAGACGGAGGCAGTTTCAAATTCGATGTCTTCTGCGTCATCATCCACTGGCGTCAGTGGTTGGTTTGGCATTAACTTTGTGTCACCTTCAGTTAGCCATAGCTCAACTTTTACTTTTGAGTCTTTTGCTGGGATAAGTCCGAAAATATTGTTGCCAAATCGGATCCCTACCTGATCGGTATGCGAGTAAAACTCATCAAACACTTTATCAGCGCGAGCGTTGCGAAAGCGATTGGTAGGTAGCCATTCTTCATAGCCACTTCCCATATCAACAAATACTCTGAACTTATGCAGGTTAACACTGATAGAGCGCCCAAACTCAAACTCTAAGAAGGGTTGCTCTTTCTCCACAACGAACGATAGTTCATGCTGCTTAACTTGAGAGCCTTCAACAACGACCTCTCCACCAGCTGCTACACGAACACTTTCGTTAATCATGTAGTAAACCTGATCTTCAGAAACAATAGGGAAATGCGCCATGACGCTGCGATCTCGGCTCTGTTTGTTTCTGATACGGATCTGTCCACGGCTAGGGGCAGCCTTACGAGGTAGGTACTGTCGGTCTTCAGCAAGCGCTAGAATTGAACTGCGATTATAGGCAGTACTCAAATACCCTTCTTGGACCGCCCGTTCGAGTTTATGGATGGCATATTCCAAGGCGAGGTTTTGGAAGGTGTTTATCCCCTGCATTACCTGACTATCTGCCAATGGTTCTAATACCGGCTTTTTGCGGATAATGTCGGTAAAGGAAGCGCGTGCTTCTGCCTTGTTTTCAAGATTGCTCATTGGCTACCTCAATGGAATATTGTTATCGAACAAGCCGAATTGATGGCTAATGACAATGCGGCAGAGATCAAGCTCAGGAAAGGTCACTCGGATCCCCTTGATTACAACACCTTGGACGTCACGGGGTAACTTTTCCACGATTGCCATTTCCATCATCACTGCATCATCTTCTGTTTGTGCACAGAACTGAAACGGCGCCAAGTTATGTCCCCATGCGGGGTTGTCTGCAATAGTATGCTCTGGGTTATCAAACCACTCTTCAATATTGTTATTGAGGGCTTTGCCATCGTAAGAGACGGCAAGCCCTGTGCTATCAACATTGAGTAGGTGATTAAGTTCTTCCATACTTAGATCCTGTCATGTGCCATCAACACGAGAGTTTTATCTTCAAACTCGGTTTTAATCGGGGCTGGCACCGAAGCTGATTTTGATTGAGAGGCAGCATAACGAGGACCTGAAGAGCCTGCACTAACACCGCTTTGTTGCTGTGATTTGTTCATGGCATCAACGATTGCTTTACCTAGTTTTTTCTCATCAATTTTAGCGACAGTCTCAGTCTTTTCCGTTCGAGTCTCTTTCGTTGTCGCTTGATGAAGCGCTGCTTTTGACGGACTTATCTCTGGCAATGTTGCTTTCAGCTGCTCTGGCATTACTGTGGTTTCAGACGCCTGTGAGCTGATTGCAGCACTGGCATTCGTACTATGCATCTGATCTTTGCTGTTGGTAGCGAGCGCCTGCGCTGACTCATTGTTGTTTGTCGTTAATTCAGAGTTATCCGTGTTGTCTGTGTTGGTTGTCGCGCTTTCAGAGGACTTCTCGGCAGACTGCAGCGCTTCCGCTTCACGTTCTGCGCGTGTTTTACCATCAGTACCTTCCATTCTGTCACTGACTGCTTCGCCAACAACATCACCTCCCTTGCTTCCCAGCCATCCACCAACTGCGGCACCTAATAAACCACCGATTAATGTCCCCACTACTGGGACCACGGAACCCATAGCCGCACCCATAGCCGCGCCGGCACTTGCACCTCCTAGCGATCCAGCGGTTGTCGCACCTACTTGAACTGCTTTCTGAGAGCCTGTGAGATCTTCTCTATCTTTAACTTCGTTATATTTAAAGTATCCAGTCGCTAATGCTGCGACTGGGGCTGCTGCACGGCTGGCAACGGAACCCACGGTTTTGAGTGCGCCACCAGCTGCTTTACCTACCCCTGTATTGGCTAAGCTTCCGGTTGCATTCTTTACGCCTTGTGCAACTTTACCAAGACGGCTTGTTGGGGCTGACTTTAGAGCAGAAGCATTTGTGGCTGAAGCTGATTTAGTTCCCTTTAAACGGTCAAACAGCGAGCCTAGTCGACCTTTTCTACCTTTGCCTCTTCCTCGCTTGCTGCCGCCTTTCTCTTTGCCATCACCACCACCAAACATATCTGTTAGATCGCTAACGCTATCCATTAGAGAGCCGCCAGATTCGCCGCCGAACTCTTTCTTTTCGATGGTCTTAATCAGTTCCTTATGTTGGTCTTGAGAAAGCTCTACCTGCTCATCAAGACGATCCGCAATAGCTTCATTGCTGCGGACTTGCTCTCTTTCCTTTACGACATTGGCAGACGTCACACTAGCTTGCTCATGTGAGTTAACCTCACGGTGAGTTTGTTCTGAACGTTCAGGAATGTGCGAGGTGTTCGTTTGCTTTTCGGTAGTTCTATCTCTCTCATCGTGTGTATTAGTTTGGTATCTATCTAATACTACATGAGTGCTTTTACTCTCCGTTGAATCCTTGCTATTGCTATGACCATCAGTATTTTGTTCGCTCGCAGTCGCATGGGTCTCTCTGTCTTTTGGAGATAGAGTGTTTTCTGAATCTTCACTGTACTTGTTAGTATTTGATTGATACTGATTTAGTGTTTTATGGGTATCTTCTTTTCGCTGATTTACAACAGAAGTCGCCTCTGATTGCTTGATAAAGCGTCCACGTTCATCCCTGACTGGTCCTTTCTTGTTCTCTTTGGCAACCGCTTCTTTCGGTGTCGAGGTATCACTTTCTTCGTCTTCGTCTGATTTCTTTCCGGTGACTTTCTCAATGATTTTTTGACCAAGAGAACTGTTTTTTACATCATCAGTGGCTTCTTTGACTTCTTTTGCTGCCTCCCAGAGAGAGCCACCCATAGCAGATCCTGCAGCGTCAGTCGCTGTATCACCAGCTTCAAGCTCTTCTCTTTCCTCTGCGGCTTTTTTAAAGACATCACCAACGGTTTTTAATAGACCAGATCGCTCCCGCTTTTCCTTTTGTTCTTCTTGTGCCTGTTGGCTTGCTGTAGCACTGGGTGCTTCACCCTGAGAAGCGGTTTCATTATTTGAGATTGGTACGGCTTGCTTAACCGGTGTCGGTTCTTGTTTGGTACGAGCATCAGGTTTACGCTTATTTTGACCAGTTGGAGCTACATCCACACTAGACTGGGGCGATTGCTTGTCATGGCTTAGTGTTTGATGGTCTGCCTGATCTTTCTGGGAAGCCTTATCTGTTGAGCTTACCGACGTCACATCCGCAATTTGGTTGGACTGTTCGCTCTTTTGGTCTTGCTGCTCTATGGCGCTTGCATTGCTACGCTGCTTGCTTATAGCGTTTCTCTGCTCATGAGTAAGCACTTTATGGCTTTGTTCATGTTTCGATTGCTGAATCGACGTATCCGGCGTTTTGTTTTCACCTGCGAGCGCATGAGCTTGTGTTTTATTGGCAGAGCGAGGGGCGACATTACCTTGAGACAATGTGGTGTCAGTGGATGTTACCACCTGACTAATAAGTGCTTTATTGGTGCTTGATTGGTATCTATCTAATACTGTATTGGTAGCAGTTTTCGAGCTTGAAGCTGCTTGTGCACTGGTTTTACCA
This sequence comes from Vibrio sp., assembly GCF_984391705.1. NCBI lineage: Bacteria > Pseudomonadati > Pseudomonadota > Gammaproteobacteria > Vibrionales > Vibrionaceae > Vibrio > Vibrio sp. The sequence goes on from NZ_CFHWOM010000011.1 coordinate 54,434, forward strand.
CCAGCAATAGACTCACGGCGAAGTAAAGCAGACGTATTGGACTCAATCTTATCAAGAATGGCTATGATCTTCGGTTGGAAGTCTTCTGCCTGCTGTGCTTTGTCTGTCACCTGATCGACAGGTGACAGTTGAGTTGGGTCTACGACAATTTCGGTCTGTTGAGTGTCTTTGGTGGTCACGACTGCCCTGCCTTTCTATAACGTTTATGCATGGTCAATACACGGCTTCTTGGAGAGCAAAGCAGGCTGTCGATCGGTTGACCAGCATCAAGGGATAGCTCATTGAGCATGACATCCCAAGAACGACTACTATACTCGCGGAATCCGGCTGTAATTCCGAAAGGGAAGCAACAACTCAGTTGTCACCTCCTTGTTTTCTTTGGTCTTGATGGTAGGGCAAATATGACTAGGCGACCGCAACATAATCTTGCCATCATCCATGACTTTACTCGGCAAACCATGCACCATACTTGCCAACGCATCATTGACCAGCACTTGCAGGGTTTGATACTTGGTTTCTGGCAACTCACGTAGCCAGTTATTCAGGTTTGCGTCTCGCTTGTAAGCGCTTTTTTCATGGTCATCTGCCATATACAAGGCTGACTTGAGCTTATGGAAGCGGATCTCGGCTTGTTTTCGCACTGCTGCTGGCGAACCCTCTTTCTCTACCATGAGAGCAAGACGCATATTCTCAAGCTCTTCCATATGGCTACCTGTTAACGGTGAAATCACCAACTTTCGACCTTCAAAAGTCAGATCTCGACTTGCTAGACCGCTAATCTCTTGATAACCCTCCGCTAAATCACGCATGTCAAATTCATGAGTGTGAGGTTGTTTACAGTGAGGACAGTCATAATCCAGTGAAACAAAGGTGTCTTCAGTGGTATGAATCCAGTACCAGAAAAGTGCTAGGCGACGATCCTCAGCGGTCCACCCCAAACAGTCAGAGAATGCTTCCTTATCTTGAATGGTGTTCAGAAACTTAGTGGTTAGCGCTTCTTCGTGCTCTGGCAAAACATCACAAAAATCCAGTGTTTCTGCCGTAGTTGCCTCTCTAATGAGTACTTGCTTTATCGGCTTGCTGGGTAATGAAAACGGTGCAAACATGATTAACTCCGGAATTGGATAACGGTCAGAGGGAACTCTTTAAAAGAATGCTCAGAATAACTTTGTGTGACATCCCCTAGCTGTACCGGTGCGACTGGGTAAGTCTCAGACAACACTTCTTCAAAGCCCGTGCCCTTATGGAGCAGGGTGTATTTTTTCCAGTCCCTGATCCATTTCGTCTCAGGGTTAAACGGTGGATTCACGGTACCGTCCCCGTTTGCCACTTTGCTGGTCCACTCTGCAAACCACTTGTGGATCCGCTCATCATCATGATCTCTAACAGTCATTGAGATAGAGACAGGCATAACGCCAGTAGGAAACTGCAGTTGGTTTACGCCCACCTTGACAGGTTCATATTCCAACTCGATAGGTCCGTAGGTCACGTCCTTAATGAAAATTTCAAAATCTAGCGGTTGCTCTTCGATTTCTAGGCGAAATTGCCATTGATGCTGGAAATAGGTGTGAACCATCTTTTTAACCAGCAACTTCTCACGATTGAAATCAGCTGCCATCAGCTGCTCCCGTGATATGGTTGTTCACCACGTCGTACATCTGTCGAATCAGAGGATAAGGCATGTTGTGGTGACGATTAGCCATAAAGAACTGGCGTAATGACTCAGAGAGCGCGTAACGCCCTTTAGGCTCGTTCTCAGTCGCTTTTTGGGTATAGAAAGCGGTTCGTTCGCTGACTAACGTGGTCTTATCGACGGCGTAGACTCTATTCTCGTAACTTACGAGCCAAACCTGCTCGTGCTCCCCTGTCACTGTGCAAGTTAACCATTCGCCCACCAGCGGTCCCTCTGGCGTGATCTGGTAGAAATATAAGGGGGTACCGATTGAAACGTCATTATGGCGCATGGACCGCTCTCCTAAAGCAACATGGAAGGCATCAGCATATTGCCCGACTCTTCCATTTCTTCTTCTAATTGGCGTTTACGCTCGTGCAGCTCTGATAACTGTGGCATTCCATCAAGTGGTAAGCCTGCAGCGCTACGTGAGTACTGTTCACGCTCTGTGTTAGGGATTTCGATAAGGACTTTGAGATACTTTTGCAGCATCCCCGTGATATGAGCCGGCAGTTCATCACTTTCTAAGTCGTATTGACTTATGGCTTCGAGATATTGGATTTTGAATGGTGCTACGCTGTAATCCGTTGTAATAACATTAAGCGTGTCATCATCTGTTGTTATTTCATGCCATACCTGATCAACGTCATTTGCGGTCACAACGGTCATGAAATGTGGCGGTACCGGAATACCGCCAGCTTTTTGTTGGTCCAATGTCACGGTAACTGACCGGATCACACCTGCCCTATCCTGATACTCATTAAGCGCCTGAATAAGCAGCGCTTCGAGTTTCTCTGGCTCGTCATGGTAAAGGGTTACAAACTGCCCTTTGACTCGCTCTAATAGGGCGTTTGGTGTCATCCTGCATAGCCTCCGATGCGTTCAAACCAGTTGTAAAGGAAGTTGACTGGAATACGCACGGTACCGGTACGGTTTTCGACATCCAGATCGGCAGGGTCTGCGGCGATCATGGTATCTTCGAGTCGGTAGCCCTTCTCTTCCATGTCTTCACCATGTAAGACCACTTCGATAGTCACGTATTCTTTGTTGTCCACAATCTTGGCAATGGTTTTCAGGACATCGCCACGCTTGATTTCAACAATTTGAGCAGCCATATCGCCATCACGCTTAGTTGCGCCGTATTGACGGAAGCCTTGACCATATTGACCTTGGTCTTCCACTGGTTCACCACGCTTTTCTTCAGGTAACTGGGCAGTACGAACCAGCGCTGAGATTTCCGGATACTCTTTAATTCGGACGATAAAATCCGATGCAACCGCACGCTCACCGAGTGCGACATTTTTCTTATGGGCTTGTCGCAGTAAGTCGACGTTCCCTTTTGCATTTGGTACAGCCATTGTTTAGCTCCAATTAACCGTAAGTTGAAGGGATCTGAGAACGATTGAGCATAGCCTCAGATTGAATCATTAATTGAATATCAGCTTTCATCAGGTACCCATCGCGGCTGCGAGGACCATCCAACGGTGCTGACATACTTTCAATCACACAACCACTCAGCACGACATTGCGACCAATGTTGACCATGACAGAGCTAGGAACTCGACCGACCGCATTACCATCCCCTACAGGGTTGCCGACAGGAGAGATCGCGTTGACTTCAGGAGAGAACATCCGCTCTAACTCCATAATGGCGTCTTCCACTTCAGCTTTAGGGTCAGATAACGCATACAGCGAAAGCGTTATCGGGAATGCATGAGGTTGGTTGCCCTCCCAAACCTGACGGCTTGAGAGGGTTGTGACTGACGTCATGCCATTGGTAGCGTCGGTTACAGCACCTGTCTGTAAAACGCCACCGGCTTTACTGAATTTAGAGCCGACAGAATCGCCCTCGAAAGGGCTATTCCAGTTGGCATTCAGCTCTTTTGCGGTGCCTTCCCCAATGACACCGACAACGCAGGTATTACCCTGCTTTATCCAGCATTTGAGGTATTGGCTGACTTTCGGATCGTTGTTCCCAACGGTCCTCGCCCCCGCTGATTGCCACACTTTCGCCATTACATGTTACGCTGACGACGGGCTTTCATTGATTTGGCACGTTTACGTCGCGCACCTGAGTTATTTGCCTTGCGGCGAGCCTTCTTCAATGCAGCTTTCTGAGCCGAAGAGAGGCGTTTTTTCTTCAGGGGCTTTTTAATGACTTTCACCTTGCCATTACGGACCACTCGCTGAGTGGCATCGAGCACAAGCTTGGCTTTTACTGCATACTCGGTGATCAACTCATCGTCTGATTTCTCATTCTCAGATAACTTGTCGTTCAGGTAGGTATGTAGCTTCTCACCCGCTTCTTCACTTTCGCTGTCAATAAAGCTTTCAACATTGGCAGCATTCGCGCCTAGTTCCACCAGCGAGTCCGCTGCCATGGTTAAGATCTCGTTGAAAAGTTCTTCTTCCGGCTCAGTAACTTCGCCGTCTTCATCCAAATCAGCAAGACCGGCAACGATAGCTTCAAAGTTTGAATAGCTGGCGTCATTGTCTTCCAGCCATGTCAGTGCTGCAGCCATTGCGTTAGCACGAATTTGCTTTTCACCTAGATCGTTACTGGCATCATCCAGAATTTGATCAGGGATAGTGTATTCGTTACTCTGAGGCTTCTTAGCAGCTGGCATAACGCCAGCTGAATCAAACACAGGATCAGAACCACCAAATGGATAACCTGTTCCGTACATATTTACTCCATTACGCCATTAAGCGAGGTTGAATTGCGATACGACGCGCCACACCGGTTTGAGCGTAGGCAACTTCAATGTGCCAGTAATCAATCTCAACTTGTTTAAGTGTGATACGGTAAGGGTTTTTGCCGTCTTTATTCGGATTGCGAGGCTCAACGAACGCGCCGGCTTCATAGCGCTTTTTACAGATCTTATCTGCAAGTTCTTGCAAGTTCTCCAACACAAAACCATCAGGCTCGAATTGAACCACGGCAGCGGCTTGCAAAAACTCATGACAAAGGTCATTGAGAATTGCCGTTGTGTGCTCAAAGCGAAGATAGTTGTTCTTGTGCCAGATATTCAGACAGTCATTAATCACCTTGCCTTTTGCGACAGGGTTAATGCGAGCTTTGACCAGCTCAGTTGGTTGCAGCTTGCCTGTTAGATGAAGTGGCTCAATACCACGACGATTGATTGTGCCGCGTTTTTCGCCGGCTGCGGTAAAGTGCGCACCTTTGACTGCAGCGTGACCTGTTGGCGTTGCAAAGCACTTGGCTTTTGCAGCGGTAGCCGCACCTGATAAGCCCCATACACTCTTACCGCCGTACCATTCGTCGGTAGCTTTGTATGGATAGTGGAAACAAGACGCTTGATAAGACTCAAGGTTTGCATCTGCCAGCCACTGCTTAGCTGCAACTTCTGTTAACCATGGCGGCACATCGAAGCGGAATTGCGCCAGACGACCATCAGCAATGGTGATCATGTGAGCAATCGCTGCTGGCTCGTAGTTACCCGCTGCAAAACACAGATTGAAGTCAATATCATCTGTCTTTAGCAAGTCCCACGCTGCTTTCCAGTTATCCAGTGTTGGATCGCCGCCATTGGTACCACCTTCAAAGGCTTCTTCGCTGGCTTTAACAACAGAGAAGTCCACGGTAGTAGCGATTTCTGCACGGAAACGAGACGCACGCTCTTCCAATACGTTTGGCAGATAAGCCGTGAGACCTGAATCGTCCACATCATCCACACTCACGCCTACAACGTAGCTTTCGCCTTGAATGGATTGCCACTCGCCACTGATTTGCTCTTGGAACGAGAGAGTGAATCGTTCAGTCGCTGAATCGACGTCACTGATCACCATGCGGCGCTTAGTTGATGGGTCGCCATCTACAGGGTAAACCGCTAACCAATGACCATTGGCGAGACTTAATGAGGTGCCGTAAGCATGTGATGATTTCACCGCAGCACCTTCTGCCGCTGTTGGTAGCGCAATAGATGGGTATTTCGCATCATCCGCTACAACACGGATAACGTGACAGTACTGCAGATCATCAAGTGCATCTTTCAGCTGGCGTAAACCTTCTGCTTTTGTGCCTTGATTCATTGGCAGTGGACGACCAAGTAGATCTTCCCAGTCTTCTGCCGTTGCAGTGATGACTTTACCTACTGGTCCTTTTGGTGCAATAACAACACACGCACCTACTGCGACATCGCCGCCACCAGTGGTGTAGTTGTTATCAATTGGCGGCAGAACGGCAATACCCGCCGCCTCGGTAATAAATTGGCTGATCATTCCAGACATGCTGAATTACTCCGCTTTAAGTTTGATTTCCACCCACGGCTTGTCAGCAAGAGCGGTTTGAATAGCGACCAACTCTTCTTTGTCTGTCGTGATTGGTAGATCTTTGCAATGCCCGTCGATAGCCAGAACGCTACCGTCAGCACGCAAGATTTCGTGACCAGATACGCTGTTGTTAGTCAGCAAGACGTGAAGCATCGTCTCTTCTTCCGGTTCAACCTGCTCAGTACCTGTGCCGGCATTGCCTTCTGGTTGAGCGTCCGTGTCGCTGCCGTCACCGTCGTCAGTATCTTTTTTATCGCCAGTGCTTTCCGTACCAGCTGAATCACCAGTGCCTACATCACCTGCACCTGTGGTTTCAGTGTCGTCAGTTACAACAACTTCGGTATCTGTTGTTTTATCGCCAGTACCTTCAGCACCTTTGTTATCTGTTGTTGACTTACGAGTACGGGTGTTTGCTTTTGTGGTTGCCATAGACAAATTCCTGCTTAGTTAAATGACATAGGCGCCGCTACAAAGCAGCGCCCAGTGGAGCAATTACGCTTTAGGGATAACGCGCAACCACATGAACCAGTCACGACCGTTGTGAGGGTGAAGGTCACGATATGCCAGCTCATAGAGCGTGTTTTCGTGCTTCAGGTTGCGACCGATGCTGTGTGCGTAGTTGATTGCAGAAATTGCATCACCCGCCACATAACCTGCGTCACCGTGTTCACGACCTTTCGCATAACACAGGATTTTCCATGGGTCAGGCATGTGAGGGTCTTCTTTGAACTTGTAGCCAAAGACGGTACCGACATAATGCGGTTGTGGTAGCTGGCGATAGTTAGGCGCATATACCATGTGTGGCGCACCTAGCGACTTGAGCACACGAGACGCTTCACGACCTGCAACCAGACCAACCAGACCGCTACGTTTCGTGCGGTTCATCAGCTCAGTTGAGATTGCCAACAAAATGGTTTGAATCATTTCGTAGTGTTGGCGGTAAGACAGACCAGACGGAATAGTAAGATCAAACGTCTTCTCACCTTTTGCGTAGAAATAGATATCGTTTAGGCGTTTGCGGTCTTTGTCCGCAGCCATTAGGTTACGGGCTGTTGCCAGCTGCATACCTGCGATATCAATGTTGTATTCACGCTTACCAGTGAACTGAGACTGAATCGAGTTAGAGCTAACCAGCGCCGATTCGTGCGGGAACAGTTCATAGCTGACCATTTCGTGTTCAACGGTCGGGATAAGTGACGGGTCTTTCTCGATCGAGATATCCGCAATGGTGTGGATCTCAATACCGGTCTTAGGTGCTTTCGAGAATTTCAAAGCAATCACACCAGTTTGATAATTCACTGTGCCCGTAAATGTTACCGTGTCACTATCTGCGTCAACGAACTTACCGAAGATGCCGCCTTTACCGTCATCACCGCCTACTGGCATACGATCAACAAGAATGCGCACTTTACCTTTGACGAACGGCATAGTTTTAGAAACCGATGCAATATCAAAGTTAAAGTTCACTTCGGTACCATCGCCGTTACCAATCAGGTGACGTTGGTCCATAGACGAATATTGACCGTTGAAATCAACGTCAATCAGGTCGCCTTCGGTTAGATCACCAAATGTAGAGCCAGCAACACGATTGATACGGAAGATTTCAGACTTGTTATAGTTCGCAGGGATGTGCGTCACCATATCATTGGTGATCATCATCAGTTGAACTGGCACAACCAGAGCAACCATACGGTTACGTTGGATAATGCCTTCCGATGCACTCATAGAGCCATCACCTGCGCTATCGAGAATAGCTTTTAAGTGAGGGTTGTCTGTGTTCGGGTCCAGCATGTTTGAAATGCTGTTGTGCATTGACGACATCAGTTCTGCAGACGGCATTTCACCGTGCATTGCATGGTAGTGACGAACAGCATTCGCCGCAGAACCTGCAATCATGCTCGACATTTCGCCTGCATTATCGAAGATGGAGCCGTTAAGGCTTTGAACAATAGCTTCGTTGCGAGCTGCACTGTCGGTGATGATCTCACCGTTCTCCATTTGAGGATGGATAATGTGCTGCGCAAGCTGTGAAGCATTGTCGTTGATGTTAGCGACCTGTTCGCGGTACGCCTGTTCTGTGCTAGGAGTTCCCATTGTCTCTTCCTTATTGGACTTGCGCACCGGCTTTGGTGCTTCAAACATGGTTTTTCAGCGAAGAGGCTAACAAGAGCGCTAATACCCAGCATCAACACAAAAATTTTAGTTTTCAGGAGAGGGATAATCAGTGCCTCTAATTGACACAACCGATTTTTAGCAAGTAGGGAAAGCACAAAACAAAAGGGCGCAATCCCTAGAATTACACCCTTATTGACATAACGAGATTATATTTAATTTAAAGCAATGGGATTTATTTGATTTTCGCCATTTCCCCACCGTATGAGCCACCGCCTTTTACTTCCACTTCTGACTCGCTCACTATGGTGTCGATAATGCCTTTACTGACAGCTGTCCAAAACTTAGCGCCTACCGCCTCTTGTGCTCGTGGTTTGAATCCTGCAGCTTCTAAGGCGTCCATAATGTTTTCCGCCATAGTGGACTCTTGTCCTTTCAATGCCATGCTAATCTCCTGTAAATACGGTTTGTGAGCCTTGCCCGTGCGGTACACCGAGAATAATGCACGAGTCACACGCTCTGAATGTGTTCTGATCGCCTTTGCCTTGGTTGAAGTGAACGCTTTTCGCATCGACATGAGCGCTACCTTCAACCTTTATCTTCCAGAATCCACCAACACTTTCATTCAGGTTGGTTCCTGCATGGTTTTCCATGGCTCCTGTGGTTGAGTGATGGCTATCGCCTTCAACGTGCAAAATGGAGTTACCCCGAGCATCAAACTCAAAAGCGGTCCCTGTCGGCATGTGGGTTACGCGATATACGCTGCCCTTTTCCACCTCGAACATCATGCCGTGCAAGATATACACTTTGCTTTCGTGATAGCCCTGAGGTGATGGCTTTGGCTCTTTATGGCTGCGCTTATGCTGGTAACGCCCCTCTCCTTCAAACGCTTCAGGCGGTAGGTTCGGAATACCATCAGGGTTATGATGTACAGAGCCAGTAATGCGAGGTCTGCGAGTGTCTTTCTTGCCGTGTGTGTAATACGGGAAGTCTACCCAAACCAGATCGCCAGTTTGAACCGGTGTAAAGTCACCTTGCCCAACACGAGCACCGATTGGTAGCTTGTATGTCGCCCACGGCAGTTTGTCGTCTGGCACGTCATCAAAAACACCAAACACACGCACCTGTACGCGCATTTGTTTATCTGGGTCCTGCACACTAACCACCACGGCTTCTAGCTCTGGGCGTTGTAGCAGGAGATCGGCTGGATTGTCCATTGAATACCCTTTAAATACTTAATTAGTGTTTATCTAGTATCCCTTTGATACGGTTGTAATACTTTTTACCTTTGTAGCTATGCGCTGCGAGACCAATCACAATCAGTGTTGGCAGGCTCTCATCTATCGGTCTTTCGAGATCTGAACGGTTCCAGACAATCTCTATTACATCCCCAGCTCTTAAACCGCCATTTCCAAGCATATAAGCGTCCAATACAGGGATAGGGATCTTACTGAGGTTATCCAATACAAACTTGCTGGTTACGCCTGAGTGCTCAATAGGCGCTGCAGAGTACTTGCCGGAATACACCATGCCTTTCTTGTCATCCCAACCCACGAAACGACGCTGTATCAGATCTTCAATCAATGAGCTGTCATTGGGTAAGGTGTACTGCGCAATCTGGTATTGCTGGCGAGTGTCGTTGTAGTGGTAAAGGTACGTTGGTGCTCGTTCCTGCAGCTCTTTCAAGGTGCGAAATACCAGCGTACCGCGACGGATAAACACCAATGCGCCCAGCTCTTTTGCCATTTGCCTGATCAGACGTGACGGACGCTGCGCCGGCAATAAGTGGAAATCCAGCCTTATAGGAAACGTACCTACATCTAAGGGCAGATCAGGCACAAGCTGACGTAACACCTTGCTTACTGGCTCTTTAACGAAAAATCGGGCGTTAGGGGATGGCTGCTTTAGATCATGGAGCGACTTTAAAAGTAGGTTAAAGGTAATGGTACCACCTTCACTGGCTGGCATAGTCATGATTACCCAATCCGTTTCCCAGTTAAGCGCATCTTGATTGACCGGATCGGACAGTACCACGGTAAACACGGCTCTTTCTTTGATGGCTAGGTCATCACGTAAGAACTGTTCTTTGTCGTCGTACTCAATGATGAGCTTAGGACCGTCTAACGTTGTGGTTTCAACGAACGTCGCTTCGATAAGAAAGGAGAGATCTAACTCTTCGCGCTGATCGCCACCATGATAGACAATGGACTGGACTAATTGGTGTTCATGCCTGCTCACACAAACACCTCTTCAAGCGGTCTGAACTCTACCATCCAGCGGATAGGGCTAATGTGTCCTACACCTTTGCCATACAAGATAGGCGCGTTAACTGTGTGCTCAACGTCAACGGCATAAAGGCGACCATCCGCATAGTTGTGGCTTAGATTATTGGCTTCAATTGTCTGAGAGTCTTCTATGGTGATGGGGAGGTCGATATCTTCACCAAATAGCGAATAGGTGACGTTGAAACGATGTCCACCAGCACGACGACGGGCAATATGCATGTGCCAAGCCAGTACTAAGCGCTCTACTGACGCCTTGTCGTTTGCCATAAATACAATGCGATAAGTCAGCTCAAGGTAGCTGATACTGATATTGGTCTTTTTGAGTAGTGCATCATCCCAACCTGTCACGCTCTCTACGAACTGAGCATACTCAGCGGAAGCGCTACGAAAACCAATAGGACGGTAGTAATTGATGAGTGGTAGCCGTGCTGCATTAAACTTACGCTCGCCGTCGCTACCCGTTTGCTTTTGAAACTGACGGATAGCCTGAATAAAGGCTTTAGGTGAGTCGTAATCTCCACGAAACACTTGCTGCTTAGAGTCTCGCTGCAGAAAGGCTTTTACATGGTGCGGACAGCTCTCAGGATCCAGCTCTGCCAATGCGTCAACAATGTGACCACCAAAGGCTACATCGACTGGATAAAAATCGGTAATGTCGTTCTTTTCAATAATCTCGGCCATGGTACTACCCAATAAAAAAAGGGATAACACAACGCTACCCCTTTTCTATTTCGAGATCGCTAACAGGGAAATGTTAGACAGCTGGTTTAACAGGCCAAATGACATCGTCAGGGTTGGCATACGTTTGAGGAAGATCTCTTAACTCTTGACGGTAAGCTGCAAACTCAGATTTCTTTTCTTCCGATAATTGAACATCAGCAACTTGAGTCCAATCCGTTTCTGAAATTAGCTTATCTCGTTTAGCTCGTATTTGCGCCCAATTGTTATCAATAACAGCTTGTTCATAGACTTCTTTTGGAATGCCTAATGCGTGGTACCCATCAGAGGTTACATTGACGAACCTTTTACCATTGTGCTTAATATCAATCATTTTTGACCTCATGAGATGGGTGCATCACGGAAAACGGACGTGTTGTTTGTAATAATGTATTTATCAGACACGAAACTTGCGTCTCGGTCACGAACGAAATGCTGTTTATTCGCCACGTCATCATCGGACAAAGCTACATTTCGGAGTAGTAGTCCTGTGACATTTTCCTGAACTTCCATAACATGAAAGTGTGGCGTATTCCCTGCATCTGCCAACGCTTTAGCTTCATTAATAAATGGGGACAAATCGCAATTTTGAATTTGAACATTAAACTCAGTGTTAGGGCTTGTCCCGCCATTTGTTCGAATAAAACACTGGCGAGCAAAAATATTTTGCTGGTCATATAAGTTGGACGCATTTAAATCTAGAATAATGTCCGTGATATAGAAGCTACCACCATAAGATTGATCTATATTACCAGCCACGGGGTTTACTCCATCTGAAGAACCATCATAAGTAACGGTTAATCGTGGTGTGTTTAAGTGATTCGCATCGGTCATCCCACGAATCCAAACAAGAGCATTTGCTGGCGGCATTAACTCTTTACCAATAGATAGAGCATAATCACCCAATAGTCGTACTTCATAAGAGCCGCCAGGGATCATTTTTAACTGTGCCGATTTTAACGTTTTAAGTGGCTTGCTCTGAGTGCCTTCATTTAAGTCACTGCCTGCATTTTGATCCACCCAGAATACTGCCCCAATGGTTCCACGAATGGTGTCAGCGAAGCTATTCGCCACATCCGCTACAGTCTGATCAATCTCTTCAATTTTGTTTTCAACCGTCTCTGTTAAACGACGATTACTCTCGACTAACGCCTGAAAGTCACCCATGGCAACCCCCCATACTTTCATGTTGTTTACGCATTGGTTTTCCCACTTAAACGATCTGCTGAATCGTTGTTTTGTTTAGTGATGGCATCAACTGCCGTCATTAGATCCTGCTTAAACTGCTCAAACTCCAGTGCGGAAACCATACCGGTTTGAGCTTCCTGTTTGGCGTTGGCAACTTGCTGTTCGGTTGCCAGTTCGCCATAACGCTTAGGAGCCGTTGCCATGCTTAGCCCTGCGTTGTAGTCAGCGTCACGCGCACAGAAACGGGCGTAACGCTGGCATCATGCGGTTGTGGGCGGAAATGTACGCCCTTTGACTTCAATTCAATGGTGAAGCCTACCGCGAGTTTTTTGGTGATATACGCTTCCACCAGTGGATTACCTTCTACAATGGCTGTAGCCATATAGTCGGTTGCCAGTGGATAGCTTCCCATTCCTTCTTGTACAGTCAGAAAATCATAAGTACCTGCCGTGCTCGAAATGGTGATAGTTTTCTCTTTCAGCTTGCGCATTGAGTTCACCAGATTGACGGTTTCCTGCATCTGCTGCAGTACATCCGTATCGGTCTGGTTTAACTGCTCCAATGCTGCATTGATAGTTGCTACCTTGGCAGCAATATCCGAGTCAGTAGCATAAGTGGCATCAAGTGCCGCTATCTTGTCTTGGCTGTTCTTGATCGCCGTTGATAGCGTAGTCAGGTTCGACATAACGACAGAAAGGCGCTGGTTAATGGCAGTTGCCATATCAGCGTTCTGCTGCTCGTTCTCTGTGCGTATAGTTGCCAGCTCAGCGTTAATAGAATCACGCAATGCAGCCATCTTGCTGTTGATCTCAGCAACCTGAAGACTGTGCTCAGTACCTAACTGTCCAAGAATCAACGACACCGAGTTAGCAAACGAAGTTAGTTTGGCATTCACATCATCACGTAGCGTCTTAGCGGTACGGTTCAGAGACTCGTCGTTAACCTCATCCGAGGTAGATACTGGCGTAAAATCGACAGAAGCCGGCGCAGTCACTGACGGCACCGACACTTTGTTTTGAATAGGCTGAGTAGTGATGTCGCTAGGAGACGGCGCCGTTACGGTCGAATCATCAACACCGGTAATAGGTGTTAATGTAATGTCGATGGGCGTATTAGGATCGGTACTCATTCATCGTCCCCTTTGAAGACATCAAAAATATCGGCAATGGCACCTACTTTCTCTTGAAGATCCGTTGCCTGTTTGTTCAGGTTCTGCTCGTTGACTTCATCCTGCTCGCTTACCGTTGGTACTGGCTGGCGTAGGGATTCAATCTGTTCTTTGCTGGCAGCTTGCGCCAGCTTGTTTACCACACTGGTTAAGCTTGGCTCTGGGTGTGGGTTTGGTAAGAACTCAATCGGCTCGCCGGCTTCTGGCTCAAACTTGTCAGGTAAGAAGTCACTGCCTACATCAAACGGCATTAGGTGATACTTAAAACCGCCAGAGCCATTCTTACCGATGGGTTCAGCCTTCACGATGTAGAGTAAGCGCACCTGTATCTCTTCATCTGCGATTTGCTCTTCAATCCAGATAACGCTTTGCTCGGGCACGTTTGGCTCTTTAAGCAGCATCTGAAAAACTTCTTCGCCTTCGTCGGTACCATCACCAAACGCCAGCATTTGAATAGAGCTACCATCATTGGGCAATTCTATGGCTCGTGTTGGGGAGGGGCTACTATAAGAAAATGTTTCCTCCCGAGCCTCTAAGTTGCCAACAACATCACTTTCATCAATGTGCTCCAAGGCGTTTAGTTGCGCTTTAAAGAGCAAGCAATCAAACGCATTAGGGTTAATGTCTAGTGTCTTCTGAAGATCTGCATAAATTGGTTCAAATACGCGCCTGCGGTCTATTGGGGTTATTCTTGTCATTACAGGTCCTTAGCCAGCTTCTGTGCATCAGCTAGTGGTACTTTGTTCATCTTGGCGAAGACTTTCACCGCACTGTCACGGTCTGCGCCGTACATCTTGGCTCTATCCAGCTCAGACCTGAGCAATGCCTTTAATTGGTCACGGTTCGCGCTCTGAGCTTGTTTCTGACGCTGCTCTATTGCCTTTTTCGCTTTGGCTTTACTGGTTGAGACTTTCGCCTGTTGCTTGCCTAGCTGTTTACGCAACTCAGCGACTTCTTTTTCCAGCTTCTTGATGTACTTCGGATCCTTGATTTGGCGTTTAAAGACTCGCTTAGCCTGCTTCATTTTGTTGATCACTTGCATAGCGGCAGCTTTGTCCACATCACGGGGACGGGCACGCTCTAATTGCTCGCGGTCTTCTTTGGTTAGGAATGAGTCTGTATTGTCACCTGCGAAGCCTTCCTTCTCCGCTTGTGCCTGCAATTGTTTGGCAAGCTGAGCCTGTATGGTTGGTGACTTCAATGCCCCCAGCGCTTTTAACTGGTGCTTACAGCAACAACCTGTCAGTTGAGGGTTTCGGATCTTCGGAAAGTCTTTTTCATAGGGAGCGATAGCAAAGTTGCCGGCAGTGGCAACATAGCGGTACCAGAATTGATAACGCCCACACTGACAGTCAATGGAGACATTACCTAAACAAATGCGCTTGATAGCGGCTGTCCAGCTGCGTTGCGTCTGGGTTAACTCTTCCATCCAGTTTTCTAACCGGATACGCACCTGATAGCTATCTTCACCATGCTTACCCGATGCTGTGACGTTGAAGTGCAGTAAATCACCACGGACCTTATAAAGCCGTGCGACTTTGATTTCTGTATTGGCGCGTTGAACGTCGATTTTACGAGATGCAACAATCAGCTGATCCAGTGGTGCGCCACGAGTACGCCCCCATTTCTTTGATGTGGATTTACGAGCCTTATCAAACGCTCGCATATCATCAATCGTAAACGGATCGCCGCCTTTCTTAGAGCCGAGCAACACCGAGTGATAAAGTGGTAGATCACCAGTACGAATGGCTTCACGAATGGCAGATGGTGACAGCGTTCTTCGGGCATACTGACGCTCTGCCTTTTGATTTCGGCGCCGTTCGTTAAAGTCTTTGTCCTGACTGCGGACATTTTTGGTCATTTCTGGCTGCTTCATACGCCCTCCTGCTCAAACTGGCAGTAATAGCGAATGCGAGTTCTTACCCATTTAATGGTTGGCAACCGGATCAGGCTACCGGCTTCAAGGTATTCCCGCATATCATCAAGACCTGCGCACACGGCAACGATTTTCTTGAGGCTTTCTGTGCCGTAATAACGAAGAGACACCAGCTCAGGCATACGGATTTCATCAATAGAGACTTCCCACTCTTCCCACTCAAACAAACCATCACGCAATTCACGGTAAAAGCGAGCGCGTATCAGCTCATCTTGGATATTCAAAGGGCTTAGGCGTGATAACTGGGTCATGCATCCCCCATATCGCGCTCAATGGTAATACGGCGAAGTGTTGAGAAAACCGGATCGTCTTCCTCTACGTCAATAGCATCCAAAAAGGTATCAAGATAGTTCTGGTTGACTTGGTTGAACTCACACGCAGCCAGCACACAAAGCAGAATTGCACGCTGATAGCCAGTAAATGAGCTGTGGTCGATGTCATAACGATAGCGACCACGGTCATCTGGCATGATGTTCACACTAGAATCTCGGATCCAGTGGCGTTCTAACCCTTTGTTCAGTACCAAGCAGCCGATTTGATGGCTATCGCTTACATCACCAAGGCGAAGTAAGTTGAAATAATGGTCAAACGCAATGCTCATATAACCACGGCGCTCTGTTGGGTCCGCTTCTTCCAGTAACACCTTGTGGGCGTACTCGCTGAAATCGTCTCCGCGCTCTTCGACTATCATGTGATAGCCTTCCTCGTGCTTTTTCTTCAGGTCACGCTTGAGCTTTCGCTTCCATGTACCAAATGCACCGGAAATCTTTTCGAGCTTGGCGATCACCAACAGGTCGTCATTAAACACTGCCGTCGCTTGAACCTGCTCTTTACCCAGCAAAGTGACACAAAATATTTTCTTCTGTGTGCTCATGGCTTCGTCTCATCATAGAAATGAGGTCATGATGAACGCTGGCGAACATTGCCGCAGCAACAGGGAAATATTGACGAAAGATATTGCTTTGTTTTGCTTATTTGCTCGTTGTGACAATTACAGGCTTTTAAACCATGAAAGCCCATTGTTTTGATGGGCTTCGCTAATTGCTTTAAGTGAGTTGTGTAAATTAGATAAGGTTTTACTTTTGTAAAACATATTTTTGTTGTTATACTTCGGTATAACACAGAGAAGAAGGAAACCAACACATGACCGCTGTTGTAATTCGCCAGTCTGGCGGCGCTAACATCGTTAGCATCCCTAAAACCATTGTTAAAATGCTTAGCTTGCACGCTGGATCAAAACTGGACCTATCCGTTCAGGATAACAGAATCGTGCTAACTCCAGTTGAGGAAGAGCTAACGCTGGAAGCCTTACTCGCTGAAAGCCCAAAAGAGTGCTTTGCCATTACCGATGAAGACAGAGAATGGATTAATGCTAAGCCTGTTGGCAAGGAAGTGATTTGATGTACGTACCAGATAAAGGAGACATTGTTTCACTCGACTTTGATCCGAGCGCAGGAAAGGAAATCATGAAACGTCGTCCTGCGTTTGTGATCTCTCGTAAAATGTTCAATGAACACACTGGATTTGCTGTTGTAGCTCCAATCACTAGCACAGTGAGAGGTATGAAGCTGGAAGTCGTTTTGCCTGAAGAGCTATCGACACAAGGCGCCATCCTCATTCACCAAGTTAAATCTCTCGATTTCTCTAACCGTCAGGTCAAATTCATAGAGAAAGCCCCACAAGCAATCACCGACAAAGCCACTGAGCTTACAAAAGTGATTATTTCGTAATAAGTGGTCGCGCTATGAACAACAAATTTGACGATATTAAACACCCGCCTCACTCTATCGAGGCGGAGCAATCCGTGATTGGTGGCTTGCTTTTAGACAACGAACGTTGGGAATCAGTAAGCGAGCGATTGACGAAAGCTGACTTCTACAGCCGTCCTCACCGGATTATCTTTGATGCTATAGGCTCGTTATTTGATAGCAGAACGCCCGTAGACCTTATCACCTTGTCTGAGCGCTTGGAGCAAAGAGAACAATTAGATGATGTTGGTGGGTTTGCGTATCTGGCGGACCTTGCCAAAAACACACCTAGTGCAGCCAACATCCTTGCTTACACTGACATTGTGGCTGAGCGTTCTATGTTGCGCCACATGATCTCTGCTGCAAATGAAATCGCTGACGCCGCATACAATACGCAAGGCAGAAAACCAGAGGAACTGCTCGATCTTGCAGAGAAGAAGGTGCTTTCTATCTCTGAGGCTCGCATCAAAAGTGACAACGTATTTGATGGCAAAAGCCTAATTGCAGAAACGATGGCGCGATTCAAATCCAGCAAGCGCAACAGTATCACCGGAATGAGAACGGGCTTTGATGAGCTTGATGCCATGACGCTAGGCTTACAACCGTCAGACTTTGTTGTGGTAGCGGCTAGACCATCGCATGGTAAAACCACCATGGCGCTAAACATCTGTGAAAGTGCCATCATGGAAGAAGAGAAACCCGTGTTACTTTTCTCTCTTGAAATGCCAAAGAGTCAGATCATGGATAAGCTCGTCTCTTCACTGTCTCGCGTTAGCTTAACCAGCATTAAGACAGGGCAGCTAAATGAAGAACAAGAGACACAAGTCGGCTCTGCACTTGGTCTGCTCGATTGGAAGCCGAACTTTTACATTGATGATAGTGCAGGCTTAACGCCGACTGAAATGAGAGCTAAAGCTCGTCGTATTGCTCGGGAGCATGGCGGATTGTCGATGATAGTTGTTGATTACCTACAGTTGATGCGCGTACCAGCACTAGCAGATAACCGTACTTTGGAAATCTCTGAGATCTCCCGTTCACTCAAAGCATTAGCGAAAGAGTTAAACGTTCCTGTGGTTGCCTTGTCGCAGCTTAACCGCTCTTTGGAACAACGCCCAGACAAGCGCCCTATCAACTCAGATTTGCGTGAATCAGGCGCTATTGAACAAGATGCTGACCTTATCATGTTTATCTACCGTGACGAGCTGTACAACGACAGAAGCAAGTACAAAGGCACCGCAGAGATCATCATAGGCAAGCAGCGCAACGGTCCTGTCGGTAACATTACGCTTCGTTTTGATGGCGACATCTCTCGCTTTGACAACTTACAGTAGGGGCGCAAAGCCCCTTCAATAGAATCGCAATGTACCGTCGTCAGTCAGCTTAACGGTCATTTCTTCAATCTTCTTGGTATCTGAGAGCCAGAATAATTTCTGCTCCATCTGTGGCAGATCGCCAACAAGCGACATCAACATTTCCAAAGGCATAAACACGTACTCAGCTGGGCGCCCATGCTCGTGCTTAAATCGCTCGTGGTTTTCTTTAAGGAGAGTTAAATAAGGGTTGGTATTCTTTGCCAGCTCATACGCTAACGGGCTGATCTTGTGATGTACACTGCCAATTGTGCCAACGTTCGCATGTTCTGCTTGTTTCATTGCCGTGGCAAGCTGCTGACCTAGTTGTTCTAATTTATCCATGTCCGTTCCTTTCTACTCGATAAAACGGACTTAGGGTGGCATTGCGCTCACCCTGTCGCCACAACAAAACATTATAATCAAAGCTCTAATTTCTTTTTATCCGATGGGTAACACCCGTTAGCTTTGAAATATTCATTTTTCTTTAGAAGCATAACTCCATAGCATTCACGGCACATAGATTCTGTGGACTCTCGACCGTTCAGTACTTGCTCTATAAATTTTTTGGTTCTCTTACAGTATCTGCCACATACACAACGACATTGCCAAACCCCTTTCCCCAGATACCCAATAACCTTTAATCTACCGACAATAGAACCCGTTAGATCTGTAAAAGCGGAGTCATCAGGTATCGGTTGGTGTTTTCTAGGAGCCTCCCAAAACTCAACATCGACCAGTTTATCTCTGTTTTTTATGTTAAAAGTGGAATGCTCAGGCGCTTTTTGAACAACCAAAGCAGCTTGCTTATTTACAGGTCTCAGCCTCAATGTACTTTTAAGAGTCATTCCCTTTTAACCTCCTTTAATTTTCGACTGAATCAAGCACCATAGGCTTACGTTGACCTTTTTCAAAGTAAGCAATAATGGCATCACCAGACTCAAACTCTAACGTCACTAGCTCAGGCGTCAGATCTCGATCATCAATAACCAAAACATAGCCATTTCCCGCTTTGTTAATGATGTAGTCAACAACAATGCCGTCGCGCTCTTCAACTTCCAGCTCAAGCGGGTCAAACTCATTTTCAATTGACGGCAGTTGCTTCTTCAGAGCCACTGAGACATTGGCAAGCTGAATCGTGTTATCACTCATAATCATCCTCATAAACTGATCTACCCTTACTCGGGAAGCTCAATACATTAAAACCCACATCCTTTAGCCAGTACGCTATTGGCTTATAAGCTGGCTCATAGAAAAACGGACCGCCGCCGGTATCACACCAAGCACCAAACATCACGTTTGGTCGCTCAAGTCCTTTCGACTCAATCGTGCGCTCACCTTCGAATAGGAAATAAGCCTTGCGGGTCACATCCCTTTGCACTCGAATAGCATTAAACTCATCACGCTCGGATATTTCACGCTGAAGTGCTTGCGCCTCATCTTCAGTCATTGATTTGGGCACCAGAACGGTGCCAAAAATAGTGATACTCATAAGGCTCTCCTTTAGCCAAGCACAGGCAAAATACTCACCCTTTTAAGCTCTTCCAGCTCAACATCTGTCAGCTGAAATGAAATCTCAGGCGGGGTTTTAGTAGAGTTGTCCATTTTGAACATCACCACATTCACACCACCTTCGTTAAGCGGATAATGATGAAACGCTCCGGACTTAGGCAGCTCTATTGTGAAACCGGCACTCCCTTCGATAGTTAACCCCATAGGTGTGTCTGGGGACTCTTCAACGATCTCTAAAATAAAACCTTCAAACTTATGTTTCATAGCTTCCTCGGTGATCCTAATTGTTATCCATAAATGACAAGCAGTACTGTTCAAACTGGTAAAGCGCTTCATCATCAAAGCGACCTGAATCACGCAGCCCCATCATTTCTTGAAACAAATGACGATTTTTATAGTCAAGATTGACGTAATCATGCAGGTGAGCTATTCGCGGTGTTTCCGTTCTACGGTACCAGTTAGAAAAAGCGGTTGTAAAAAATGTTCTTGCGCGACCGCCATCTTCGATAGCCTCGCGTATATCTGCTAGAACATCCTCAAGTGGACGAGCCTTAGTAATCGTCTTTGGCTCTACGACCAATGAGCGAATAGACTCTAAAATCTTCATCTGATCAAGCTTGCTGTATTTTGGAAACTGCTCCTGCAGCTGTACCAAGCAATCATTCAACATAGACTCTTCAAAAGTAGCGTTCATAATCCCTAATCCTTGTATTGATTTACATTAAATATAGCACTTATTAAGTATTAGTTAGATACCTATCTAACACTATTTAAATATTAGTTTAATATCTTCTATCCGCCTCCACCTCCCCAATTCATAGGGGCTGAGCGTGTTTTTACTCGACTATGAGCCATTGCACCATCACGCGCTAATATTGCCCTACCATATCTAGCAACCATGGTACCGCTAGACCATCGTCCAGACTGTTGGATCTGTAACGTGTTATAGCCCTTTTTGAGTAGGTCTTGTGCTGCACCTACACGCGCACTGTGAGCAGTAAACGGCTTTACACCCTGACGTTCTAGGTCCAGCGCTTGCCATGCTGAATAGAACACACCCTCAACCGTTTTGGTTGTAATGGCTTTGTGCAGTAGCTCTTCAGTATCTTTGTCTTTCTTCGGCTTGATGCAGGTATTGTGCTTTGATACACCCACAAACAAGAAGCCATCACCACTCATATCCAGCTTGCCAGCTTCGGTGTAATCCATAAGCAAACTAACCACATCCTGACTGAGAATGCAGGTGTCCGGCTCGCCGCTATGGTTTGTCTTGGTGATAGGAATGGTTAACACTGCGGTACCATCCCCTGCTAATTCCATGTCACTAACTCGAATATTTGCCAGCTCAGACGCCCGTAACATGGACTCATACGCAACCGCCAACAACGCCAAGTTACGACGCAGCAACAGCTTATCGCTTCGGTACCAGAGCGAGGTGAGTTTCAGTAAATGCTGCTCGTTAAATGGTGAAGCCTGCTTAACGACCTCACCCTCCCTCACTTTCTTTCGAGATATGGCTTTGAGTCGGTCTTCTACATAAATATCAAGGCAGGGATCGGGACAGCCGGCGACACGGTGAACACGGGAGATAGCCCAGCGATACACCGACAACGTATTGCGGTGCAACTGTTCAGCTCGCTCAATAAAAAACGCTTCGACGGTATCCGGTGTGGCAGGCAAAGAATGTCGATGATTTGCCAAGCACCAATCCACAAAGCAAGTCCACGCACTTTCCAATCGACGCAAGGTATTAGGCGAATAGCGCTCTTCCCTTTTCTTGAACTCATTAAGCAGGTGCTCGAACGCTGCCTTGAATTGTTCGTTCTCGGCAACGTTGATCCCTTTCTTCTGTGCCGCTTGGATCGCGGTTCTCACATCGTCCGGTCTGACGCCGGAAAAATCCCCCAACAGGGAGAGTTGATTTTCTATCATGCTGGCAACGTGTAGTGATGGATATGCAATCATATTGATGGAAAGCGGGATAATTGTCAATTTCTGAGAATGACAGTTCTCAGAAATTGAGAGCTAGGCGGGTGTTTTTTGACCGCTCGCAAAGTGACACGGTAACACTTTAAATATTAAGTTTTGTTTGGGCGTTTCTTGGTGGCAATAAAAAACCGCCCGAAGGCGGCTTATTGATGATCTTGGTTAGTTAGGCAGGCAAAACATGGTAATCGGACACGGGACCAGACGGCAATGCCCCCACAACCGGAATACGGCTCAAATGGGTTTTCAATGTCTCCCGTAAGGCATACCCCGCCCCCATGGTATTGACGATCACCAAATCATAACCGCCCTGTTCGTACTGATCTTGAATCCGGCATGTGGCATCGAGAACGGTTTCACTGTCTTGTATTTCTGCCAGTAACGCCCGTTTAGCACGTAATACCGACGCCATATCACGCACATCAATGGATAAATATTGCTTCTCATTGTTCCCTTTCCGAAATAACAAAAAGGCTTCACCAGAACGAAGTGGAATATTATTAATGACAGGCTGAGACACAAACCAATAACCGACAATCTTTGAAATGGAATAAAACAACATGAGAAACACTGACAGGCTTGATATTAAGTCATAGCCTAAATCAACACTCCATAATAATTGCTTTAATGGCTCCTTGTCGGGAATGAGAAATAAAGCCAATGCCATGACCAGCAAATAAGAAAGACTGAACTCTTTAAACAGCTGGAACGACTTCACTTGTTCTTTGTTGCCAAACAAACCCACACACAAATAGACGCTCAATGTCATGAAAAACCATGACATCAGACAGAATGAAATGACCTGAAGTATACTCATCGTGATTCCCTATATTGACGATATCTTAGCCAATATAGGCGGATTGACCGCCTATCCGTACAACACAACTTTGTTGTCAAAGCCCGAGCAATTCTGCCGCTTGGGTCTCGGTTAGCTTGAGCTTATATTTGGGATTCAAGAGTGCCCGAATGGCAAAGCTATTGTCTCTGTAATTACCTTTTGCGATCTGCACTCGGTATGCCTGCACCTCAGCCCACTGGCGATAAGGGCGCACCAACAGATACAGCAAAACATGAAGAGCGGGGGCTAATCCGGCAATCACAGTGCTGGCGATCATCAAAACAGGATCGGCATAGAAGAAATGCAGCCCTGTCCAGCCGACGACTGACAGTGGTAAAAACAGCATCCACCACTGCTTCACATGGCATTTTTCATGCTCAAGCAAGCCGATATCATGCTCTTTACCTTTACGAAGGGTGATAATAAATAGACGGGCGTTACCTGCTTGCCACGATGGCAGTTTGTCAGTGTAACGAACGAAGTACCAGCATTGGCTGAGTTTTGCCTTTAGTGAGGCGAGGAAGGTTTTCATAGATGCTCCTAAGAGTTAAGTGAACATGCTCATTATTCACCGCCGCCGTTTAGCGAGCATCTATACAAAAATGTCAGGTTATCAGCTGTTCTTGGCGTTGCATCCGTAGAAAATGACGTCCTCTTTGGGGTAATCGACAGGACGCCCCAGCACTTCCCTTGCCTTTCGGTTTATCTCTTCAAACGGATAAACGTCAGTGCCCTTGAACTGGTCCCATTCATCCCAGTCGTGCGGCAGCTTCCGGCAACACCAGTGGTCAACGTTGAAGATGCCATGCAGGCACGTATTGCACGGGTAGTTTGACTCGTTGTTATAGCCATCAAGATCACGGGTTAGCTTCAGCTGACGCCCGAGCGGATCATTATCTAATTGAATTTCTACTTCATTGCTCACAGTGCATTTCCTTATTGGTATTTACTTAATACTGAATTAGTACTTATAGAGTATTTTAACGGTATTAAATATTTTCTTTATTTTGCAGTAGCACTTTCTTTCTAAAAGACAACCCAGTGCCAACCAAAGAGCCACCAAACCAAACACCACGACGACCAATATTTAATTTAAAAAACCGGTTGCCAATGGTAATTGAAAAGCTCGCCTTGGATATATTCATCCAGAGAAAGGGCAATACTCTAATTCTTTTTTGATACCTT